>CBDUEF010000249.1:0-4622 GCA_965366095.1 uncultured Cypionkella sp.
GCCGGCATGCCGGTGCTGGAGTGCTGGAAGGCCAAGCAGGTGTTCGTGTCCAAGCGGGGCCAAGGCACTGGCTATTCGGGGATCGAGAACCCGTTGTTCTTCAAGGACAATACCCGGATGTTTTATGGCGATGCCAAGAAGTCTTTGGATGCGCTGTTGCCGATGATTGAGTGAGGCGCGGGTTTTGACGATTGCTATAGGGCCCTGCTGTTATGGCAGGGCCTTTTGCTTTGCAGCAAGAGTGCGACGATAAAGTCCTGTAACAGGAGACGTTGCAGGCTAAGATCGGCAGGAGTTTCGAAGGAGACGGTTGGATGCAGTATATCGAAAACAAGATTTTTGACGAAATCGCAGTGGGCGATTCTGCCCGGATCGAGCGGGTTTTGGGGCAGGCCGATATTGATTTGTTTGGAGTTCTGTCAGGCGATTTGGCTCCCGCTGAATCGGTTGTTCACGAAGATATTGAGCAGGGCATGTGGGCCACGGCGCTGATTTCGGCTGTGATTGGGTCGGAACTGCCGGGGGTGGGGACGTCTTATGTCTCGCAGGCGTTGGAATTTCATAAGGCCATCGCGGTGGGCGATGCGGTGAGCGTCCAGGTGGAGGTGATTGAAAAACGTGCGGGAGGGCGCGTGGTTTTGCACTGCGCCTGTTTGGACGCGGCGGGGGCGGTGCTGATTTCCGGCAGGGCCGAGGTGATTGCGCCGAAGGAAAAGGTGCGCAGACCGCGGCGAGACATGCCTGCGGTGCATCTGCATGAACGGGGCGCGCGGCATGCGCAACTGGTTGCGGCGGCGCGTGCCGTGGGGCCGATTGCGACGGCGGTAATTCATCCTTGTGATGCCGACAGTTTGCTGGGGGCGTTGGCCGCGCGTGATGCGGGCTTGATCGTTCCGGTTCTGGTGGGGCCTTTGGCCAAGATCAGGGCGGTGGCGTTGGCTGAAGGCGTGAGGCTCGACGGAATCGAGTTGGTGGATGCGCCCCACAGCCATGCCGCGGCGTTGCAGGGGGTGGCACTTGCGCGCGACGGCAAGGTTGCGGCGCTGATGAAGGGAAAGTTGCACACCGATGAGATCATGGCGGCGGTGGTGGATAGTGTCGCAGGCCTGCGCACCGAGCGGCGGATCAGCCATGTTTTCGCGTTGGACGTGCCGCATTATAACAAGCCTTTGTTCATTACCGACGGTGCTATCAATATCGAACCGGATTTGAACACCAAACGTGACATCATTCAAAACGCGATAGATCTTGCCCATGCCTTGGGAATAGAGGCACCGAAAGTGGCGATCTTGTCGGCAGTGGAAACGGTAACACCTGCGATACGCTCGTCGGTAGAGGCGGCGGCGCTGTGCAAGATGGCTGAGCGCGGTCAAATCACCGGCGGCGTGCTGGACGGGCCATTGGCCTTTGACAATGCGGTGTCACTAGCGGCGGCAAAGGCCAAGGATATTGTGTCGGCGGTGGCGGGGCAGGCCGATATTCTGGTGGCACCTGATCTGGTGTCGGGGAATATGATAGCCAAGCAATTGATCTATCTGGCAGACGCAGAGTCGGCGGGGCTGGCATTGGGCGCGCGGGTGCCGATCATCTTGACCAGCCGGTCGGATGGGGTCGCCGCGCGGGTGGCTTCGGCAGCTTTGGCCGGACTTTATGCGGCGCATCAGCGCCATGTGCTGGCAGGGGGTAAGCCATGACGGTTCTGGTTTTGAATACAGGCTCGTCCTCGATCAAATTTGCGGCCTATGGCGCGCACGGGGACAGTCCGGTGCTGCGTGGCACCCTGAGCGCGATTGGCGAGGACCAACCGGAGATCAAACTCGCCGAAGATGCGTTGGGCTTTGCCGCAACGCTGCCAGCGGTGCCGAAACTGGATGGGTTGGGCTTGCTGAATTGGGTGCTGGGACAGTTACAGCATTTTTTCCCTGATGTTTCGGCCGTTGGTCATCGGATTGTCCATGGCGGACGGCGCTTTGTGGCCCCGGCGATTTTGGACGACGAAGCGACGGCGGCTTTGCAAGCTTTGGCCCCTTTGGCGCCGCTGCATATGCCGCACAATCTGGCGGGTGTTGCCGCAGCGACCGGAATTTGGCCTGCGGCGATTCAGATCGGTTGTTTCGACACCGCTTTTCATCGCAGCCAGCCCGAACTTGCCCAACGCTTTGCAATCCCGCGTGATCTGCATGACGCGGGGGTGCAGCGCTATGGCTTTCATGGGTTGTCCTATCAGTTCATTGCCGAGAGCCTGGCCAGCCATATCGGCGAGGCCGCTTTGGGCCGGGTGGGGGTGGCGCATCTGGGCAATGGGGCCAGTCTTTGCGCAATGAAGGGCGGGCGTAGCAAGGCCAGCACGATGGGCATGACGGCGTTGGATGGGTTGATGATGGGCACGCGCTCGGGGGCGATTGATCCGGGGGTGTTGCTGTATCTGATGGAGTCCCAGGGGTATTCGGCGGCTGATGTTAGCCGGTTACTTTATAATCGTTCGGGGTTGCTTGGCGTATCGGGCATCAGCGCTGACATGCGCACACTGGCGGCATCGGAGGATCCGGCGGCCGCAGAGGCACTAGCGCTGTTTGCCCGGATGGCGCAGCAACAGATTGCTGCGATGGCGGCCAATATCGGCGGGCTGGACGTTTTGGTCTTTACGGGGGGGATCGGCGAAAACGCGGTCGGGATGCGGGCAGATATTTGCGAAGGGCTGCGTTGGATGGGGGTTGATCTTGATATTGGGGCCAATAGGGCGCGGGCCTCTCGGATCAATGCGGCCGGTTCGGCGGTGCAAATTCTGGTACTGCCGACCGATGAGGAAGCGGTGATTGCCGCAGCGGCTTTTTCCCTGTCGGTGCAATTGGCCGTTTGAATCCATCGCCTAATCGGGTCTTCTTTTGTGGTGGACCTTGTGGCGTGGTGCGGCCAGACTTGGCGGGAAGGCAAACGAAAAGGCGATGAGATGCAAGTATTGAATGCGTGCGAAATTCTAGCCCGGCTGGTCGGTTTTGCGACCGTCAGCCATGACAGCAATCTGCCGTTGATAGACTGGGTTGAGGATTATTTGGCCGGGCATGGAATCACTGCTCATCGGCATTGGAATGAAGATCATAGCAAGGCGGCACTCTTTGCCCATGTTGGGCCGATGGCGCCGGGCGGAGTGGTTTTGTCGGGGCATACCGATGTGGTGCCGGTGGAAGGGCAGAATTGGACCAGCGATCCATGGGTGATGACCGAGCGTGACGGGCGGCTTTATGGGCGTGGCACTTGTGACATGAAGGGCTTTGTGGCGCAGGCGATAACGGCCATGGTGGCCGCGCATCGGCAAGGGCTGCGAAGGCCTTTGCAATTGGCCTTGTCCTATGACGAGGAATTGGGCTGTGTGGGCGCGCCGCCGATGATTGCCGCGATGCAGAGATTGCTGCCCAAGGCATCGGTTGCGGTGATTGGTGAGCCAAGCCGGATGAAACCGATCAATGGCCATAAGGGCAGCATCGGCTATAGCGTGCATGTGAAGGGCTATGAGGTGCATAGCTCGTTGCTCCCCTATGGCGTCAGTGCCGTAATGGAGGCCGGGCGGTTGATCCAGTGGCTGAATGAACGCAATGCGACCATTCAGGCACGCACGGTGACTCCGATGGCGGCCCCGTTCCATCCGCCGTTCTCAACCCTGCATGTGGGGATCATCCATGGCGGTACGGCGGACAATATCACCGCTGCCGATTGCCGCTTTCCGGTGGAAATCAGGGCGGTGCCGGGGGAGGATATCGGCGCATTGGGGCGGGAGTTCGAGGCCGAGGCGGCGCGGGTTCAGGCTGGAATGCAAGCGGTGCGGCCTGAGTCGGCGGTATATGTGATCAAGGAATACGGCTTTCCGATGCTGCGCCCCGAGGTGGATGGCGCGGCCGAGGCGCTGGTGCGCCGTTTGACCGGGCATAATGATACCGGCGTGGTCAGCTATGGCACCGAGGCCGGGCAGTTTCAGGATGCGGGCTACTCGGCGATCGTTTGCGGCCCCGGCGATATCGCGCAGGCGCATAAGGGCGATGAATATTTGGAGATCAGCGAGTTTGAGGCGTCGGGGCGCTTCATGCAAGCTTTGCTTGAGGAATTGGTATGACCGAATTTCCTTTCTCGATGGCGACCGCCGCGCGGTTTGGCGGGCCGTTGCCTGCGCGCTGTGACACCGTGGTGATCGGTGGCGGTATAGCTGGAGTAATGACGGCGTGGTTTCTGGCTGAGGCCGGTCAAAGCGTGGTTCTGTGCGAAAAGGGCCGGATTGGAGGCGAACAATCGAGCCGCAACTGGGGTTGGATACGGCAACAAGGCCGAGATCCCAGTGAGTTGCCGATTATGATCGAAAGCCTGCGGATCTGGCAGGATTTGGCGAAAGAGCTCGGCGCGGGGCTGGGGTTTCGCCGCGAAGGCGTGATGTATCTGGCGCGGACCGAGGCCGAGATGGCGGGGTTTCAGGCATGGCTTGATCAGGTGGCCGGGCATGGGCTGGATACGGTGATGCAGACGCGCGATCAGGTGAAAGACCGTATAAAGGGGGCGGAGGCACCGTGGCTGGGAGGTTTGTTCACGCCCTCGGATGCGCGGGCAGAGCCTTGGCTGGCGGTGCCGATGTTGGC
>CBDUEF010000250.1:0-4592 GCA_965366095.1 uncultured Cypionkella sp.
TGAAACCTTCCACTTTGTTGGGTTTGCGCGGCGTTGGGGGCAAGGGCAAGCACGGCGGAAACCTGCCGATAGAGCAAAGGTTCGACAGGCTTTTCTTGTCAGGCAGCCCCCTGCCCGGCCAAAACCACACGCCGGGCAGCAAGCGCGGTGCTAACTTGTGTGTTTGATGCTGCTTCGCCTCTTGCCCTTTGTGCTGCTTCTAGCCGCCTGCGTTCCTGCACAATTGCCTGACATGGGCGCATTTTTGGCAAGTTCCGGGCAAAGCCAACCTGCCATGCGATGGGATCACCGCCCCGAGGCCAGCGAATGGACCAGCCGCAGCCTATTGGCGATCAGCGCACATGATGACGTTCTGGCCTCAAAGATTCCGGCCGATATTGCAACCTTTTGCCCCGGATATGCCAAAGCCTCGCTGGCAAATCGCCGCGCCTTCTGGTCAGGGCTTATTTCAGCCGTGGCGAAATACGAAAGCAGTTGGAACCCCTCCGCGTCGGGCGGTGGCGGGCGCTACATCGGGATCATGCAAATCTCGCCCAAAAGTGCATCGCAACACGGCTGCACCGCGCGCACCGCTTCGGCGCTGAAAAACGGTGGCGCAAACTTGGAATGTGCGGTCGAAATGGCGGCCTTGCAGGTTGGAAATGACGGCGTGGTCGCAGGGAGTGGCAAACGTGGCGTCGGGCGCGATTGGATGCCCCTGCGCAAGGCGCAGGCCCGCGCCGAGATCGCAGCCTGGACCTCGGCGCAAAGCTATTGCCGCTAAGCTTTCAGCATCCGCCCCGCCATCTCGCTTAAATCCCGGCTCAGGCCCTTGGTGGCCAGCATCCGCTCAAGTTGCGCGCGCATCATCGCCTGACGGTCAATGTCATAGCGCGGCAGGGTCTCAAAGGCGGTCGACATCCGCGCCGCCGTTTGCGGGTTCACGGGGTCCAGCCGCAGCAGCCAATCGGCCAACAGCCGATAGCCCGAGCCTGACGCGTGATGAAACCCCGCATGATTGCCGGTCATCGCCCCGATCACTGATCTGAACCTGTTCGGATTTTTCCAATCAAAATCGGACCTTGCGGTCAACTCCTCAACCAAACCAGCAACCCTGTCCGGTTCGGCCAAAGCCACCTGAACCGCGAACCACTTGTCCATCACCAGCCTGTCGCGCGCCCATTTTTGCGCAAAGGCCGCGAGTTCCGTCGCCCCCTCGCCAATCTCCAGCAAAGCCGCCAACGCGCCGAAACTTTCGGTCATATTGTCGGCCGCAGCATAGGCGCACCGTGCCGCCGCGCCACCATCGCGTTGCGACATCAGCCCCAGCACCGTCATGCGCAGCGCACGCGGCCCCGATTGCGCCGGGTCATACGGCCCCGGCACCCGGCTTGCCGCCTCCAGCCCCGCAAGCTGCGGCTGCAAAGCTCCCGCCAGCGCCTGATACAGCCGTTTGCGCGCGCTATGAATACCCGCAGGGTCAGGCACATGGCCCGCCGCAAACAGCGTCGCCGCCATGTCATCCTCGCCCGGCAGGCGCAGCACCAGCGCGCGAAACGCCGGATCAAGCCCGCCATCCCCCGCCAGTTGCGACAGCCCGTCCAGCAAATCGCGTGAGGGTTCCGCCCCCGCAACCACCATCTGCGCCAGCACCTCTTTCGCCAGCGCCCGCCCCGATTCCCAGCGGTTGAACGGGTCAGTGTCATGCGCCAACAGGAAGGCCCGCTCGGCCGTAGGAACCGCCCGCTCCAAAATCACCGGCGCCGAAAAGCCCCGCAAAATCGACGGGATAGGCCGCGATGCCAGGCCCTCAAAGGCAAAGCTCTGCCGGGTCTCGGTCAATTCCAGCACCCTTGTTGCCACCACCTCATCGCCATTGGGGTTCAGCAAGCCAACGGCCACCGGGATCACCTTGGCCCCGCCCTTTGGGTTGATCTGCTCCAGCGTCAATTCATAGCGCCCGGCCCCCCAGCTTTCCGACACTTTCACCCTTGGCGTTCCGGCATCGGTATACCAGCGCTTGAACTGGGCCAGATCGCGCCCGGTGGCGTCTTCGAACACCGCCAACCAATCCTCAATGGTCGCGGCCTCCCCATCATGGCGCTCAAAATACAAATCCAGCGCCGCCCGATAGCCCGCATCTCCGACCAGCGTTTTCAACATCCCGATCACTTCCGCGCCCTTTTCATAGACCGTCGCGGTGTAGAAATTGTTAATCTCGATGTAGTGATCGGGCCGTACCGGATGCGCCAGCGGCCCGCCATCTTCGCGAAACTGCCGCGCGCGCAGCATCAACACATCCTCGATCCGCTTGACAGCATGGCTGCGCATATCGCCCGAAAACTGCTGATCGCGAAACACCGTCAGCCCCTCTTTCAGGCACAGCTGAAACCAGTCACGACAGGTGATCCGGTTGCCGGTCCAGTTGTGGAAATACTCATGCGCGATGATCGCTTCGATGCGGGCGAAATCATCATCCGTCGCGGTTTCGGCACTGGCCAAAACATAGCGAGAGTTGAAAATGTTCAAGCCCTTGTTCTCCATCGCGCCCATATTGAAATCATCAACGGCCACAATGTTGAAAATGTCCAAGTCGTATTCCCGGCCATATTCGGTCTCATCCCAGCGCATCGAGCGTTTCAGCGCATCCATCGCATAGGCGCACAGCGTCTCATCCCCCTTGCGAACCCAGATGTTCAGCGCCACCTTGCGCCCCGACATCGTGGTGAATTGATCCGAATGCGCCACCAGATCGCCCGCCACCAGCGCAAACAGATAGGCCGGTTTCGGCCAGGGATCATCCCATTGCCCGCGCGCCTCCCCCGGATTGCCGTTCGACAGCAGCACCGGCAGATCGCTGTCAATCTTCACCTGAAACCGCGACATCACGTCCGGGCGGTCGGGGTAAAAGGTGATCTTGCGAAAGCCCTCGGCCTCGCATTGGGTGCAATACATGCCGTTCGACATATAGAGCCCCTCAAGCGCGGTGTTGGTCTGCGGCGAGATTTCCACCTCGGTGCTCAGCACAAAGGCCCGCTCGGGCAGATCGTGCAACGTCAGCCCGGTCTCATCGGGCAGGGCCGCCACCGCCTGCCCGTCAACGGCGCAAGCGATCAACCGCAGCCCCTCGCCGTGCAGCCGGATCTCGCGCTGCCCCGGTTCCGGCACCAGATGCAGCGCCGCAATCACCCGCGTGGCGGTGGGATGCAAACGAAAGGTCAGCTCTACCTTTTCAACCCGATGGCTGAAGGGCTGATACTGCGAAAGATGCACGCTGCGTGGATCATGGGCGGTCATGTCGGTCTCCTTTTGCCGGACAGGGTTTCGCGAAACCCCGCCCGGCACAAGAGCCAACATCTACAATGACAGCACCATCGCCTCCAGTTTCGCATAGGTGGTCTGGCCCAACTCTTCCGCCCCATAGGCCCGTGCGCCCTGACAGGCCTCAACCGACGGGAAGGTCATCACTTGGGTGATCCGCGTGCCCCCCGCTTCGGGGTGCAAAGTTACCACCACCCCCATCGGCGGATTGGCATCATCATCGCCGTCCATCAAAAACTCGATCCGACTAGGGGCCTGATGCAAAGTATAGCGGTGGCGGTTTTTCCAGATCGTGCCATCCGGCCCGATCATATCGAAACGCCACTGCCCACCTTGGCGCAGATCAATCTCTTTGGTCTGGCACGAATAGCCCTCGGGCCCGAACCAAAGCGGCAGAATCGTGGGATCGGTCCAGCAGCGCCACAGCTTTTCGCGCGGCGCCGCAATCAAGCGCGTCAGCGTGATTTGGCGATCCTGCATCACAAAAGCCCTTGCGCATAGGCTTCAAGCTGGTCCACCACCGTGCCCCAGCCCTCATAAAACCCCATCTGCTTGTGAGATTGCGCCGCATCCTTGTTGCGATGGCGCGCGATGGCAGTGTATTTTGTGCGGCCACCGCCCAAATCTTCGAAAAGGATGATCGCAGTCATGAACGGCTCGGGCGCAGGCTTCCATCCGGCGGTGTAAGTGTCTGTAAACGCCAGTTTTTCATTCGGGATCACTTCAAGATAAGCCCCGTTGTTTTCCATGATGTTGCCATCGACATCAAAGGTTGTATTGCAGGCTCCGCCCGGCCGCACATCCAGAGTGCAGGCCGTGACCCGATGCGGCTTGGGCACGAAAAACTCGGCCAGATGCTTGGGCGTGGTCCAGCATTGATACAAAATCTCACGCGGGGCGTTGATTTCACGGGTCAGCACAAGATCAAAATCGGGGTCAAGGTCCATCGGGTTTTGCTTTCAACAAGGTTGCAACATAGGCTTCCAGCCGGTCGGTGCGCGCCTCCCATTCGGCGCGTTGGGCGGCCAGCCAATCCAAAGTGGCCGCCAAGGTTTCGGGCCGCGCACGGCACAGCCTTGTTCGGCCGGTTTTTTCTGAAACGATCAACGCCGCATCCTCCAGAACCGTCAGATGCCGCATCACCGTCGGCAAAGCCAATCCCGTAGGCCGCGCCAGTTCCGAGACCGGAACCGCTAAACCCTTTCCCAACTGCGCCAGAATGGCACGGCGGGTCGGGTCAGACAGCGCCTGAAAGATCAGGGAAAGATCGGGGTCATGCTTAGCCATATCAC
>CBDUEF010000251.1:0-4590 GCA_965366095.1 uncultured Cypionkella sp.
GTGGGTTGATCCCACTACGCTGGAAACCTCTCAACCTTACGGAATGTAAAAATGCCGGATCTGAACAAACATGCCGAAGAGATCGTCGGTCTGACCCTTCTTCAGGCACAAGAACTGAAAACCATCCTGAAAGACAAATACGGCATCGAGCCCGCTGCTGGCGGCGCTGTGATGATGGCTGGCCCGGCTGCAGGCCCGGCTGCTGCTGTTGAAGAGCAAACCGAATTTGACGTTGTCCTGACCGATGCTGGCCCGAACAAGATCAACGTGATCAAAGAAGTTCGCACCATCACCGGCCTGGGCCTCAAAGAAGCCAAAGACCTCGTTGAGGCTGGCGGCAAGGTCAAGGAAGGCGCTTCGAAAGCTGACGCTGAAGCGATGAAGAAGAAACTCGAAGAGGCTGGCGCCAAGATCGAGCTGAAATAATCTGTCAGGGGGTTCGCCCCCGATGCTGATTTCAGGGCTGGATCCGAAGATTTCGGGTCCAGCTCTGTTCGTCGTTTGAAGCCGTCTTGGCAGGGGTTTTCGTGCAAAATCCCTTCTCAGGCGCGGTGTAAGGTTCGGGAGCTGCCCTAAGGGATGGGCAGCATGAATAGAGCCAGACCCCCTGCTTCGCATGCGGCGCGCACCCGTGGCCCGACGGGTGGCGCGCCAGCGAAACATTGAAAGGTGACGAAAACATGGCGCAAGCTTATGTTGGCCAAAAGCGTATCCGCCGGTATTTCGGCAAGATCCGTGAAGTCCTGGACATGCCGAACCTGATCGAGGTTCAGAAATCCTCTTACGATCTCTTCCTGCGCTCTGGCGACAGTGACAAGCCGCGCGACGGCGAGGGGATTCAGGGAACATTCCAATCGGTATTCCCGATCAAGGATTTCAACGAAACCGCCGTTTTGGAATTCGTGAAATACGAGCTGGAAAAGCCGAAATACGACGTGGACGAGTGCCAACAGCGCGACATGACCTATGCCGCCCCGCTAAAGGTTACCCTGCGTCTGATCGTGTTTGATGTCGATGAAACCACCGGGGCCCGGTCGGTCAAGGACATCAAGGAACAAGACGTGTTCATGGGCGATATGCCCCTGATGACGCATAACGGCACTTTCGTGGTCAACGGCACCGAGCGCGTGATCGTGTCCCAGATGCACCGTAGCCCAGGCGTGTTTTTCGACCATGACAAGGGCAAGACCCATTCCTCAGGCAAGCTGCTGTTCGCTTGCCGGATCATTCCCTATCGCGGTTCGTGGCTCGATTTCGAATTCGACGCCAAGGACAACGTCTATGCCCGCATCGACCGCCGCCGCAAACTGCCGGTGACGACGCTGCTCTATGCGCTGGGCATGGATCAAGAGGGCATCATGGATGCCTATTACGAAACGGTCATGTTCAAGCACGAAAAGAACAAGGGCTGGGTCACCAAATTCTTCCCCGAGCGTGTGCGCGGCACCCGTCCGACCTATGACATCGTGGACGCCGCCACTGGCGAAGTGATCTGCAATGCCGGCGACAAGATGACGCCGCGTATGGCGAATGAGCTGATCAAGACCGGCAAAGTCACCGAGTTGTTGCTGCCCTTCGATCACATCATTGGCCGCTATGTCGCCAAAGACATCATCAATGAAGAAACCGGCGAGATTTGGGTCGAAGCTGGTGACGAATTGACGATGGAATACGACCGTGATGGCGGCGTCAAGGGCGGCACTCTGAAAGTGCTGCTTGATCAAGGCATTACTGATATTCCGACACTCGACATCGACAATATCAACGTCGGCCCCTATATCCGCAACACAATGGCGATGGACAAGAACATGGGCCGCGACACCGCGCTCATGGACATCTACCGCGTGATGCGCCCCGGCGAGCCGCCAACTGTTGAGGCTGCGTCGCAACTGTTCGACACGCTGTTCTTTGATAGCGAGCGTTATGATCTCTCGGCTGTTGGCCGGGTGAAAATGAACATGCGTCTGGATTTGGCTGCGCCCGACACCCAGCGCACGCTGGACCGCGCCGATATCATTGCCTGCATCAAAGCCTTGACCGAACTCCGCGATGGCAAGGGCGAGATTGACGACATCGACCACCTTGGCAACCGCCGGGTGCGCTCGGTTGGCGAATTGATGGAAAACCAGTATCGCGTTGGTTTGCTGCGCATGGAGCGCGCGATCAAAGAGCGGATGTCCTCGGTCGAGATCGACACGATCATGCCGCAAGACCTGATCAACGCCAAACCGGCCGCCGCTGCGGTGCGTGAATTCTTTGGTTCCAGCCAGTTGTCGCAGTTCATGGACCAAACCAACCCGCTGTCGGAGGTGACGCACAAGCGCCGCTTGTCGGCACTGGGGCCAGGCGGTTTGACCCGTGAGCGTGCCGGTTTCGAAGTGCGCGACGTGCATCCCACCCACTACGGCCGGATGTGCCCGATTGAAACACCGGAAGGCCAGAACATCGGCCTTATCAACAGCTTGGCCACGTTCGCGCGTGTCAACAAATACGGTTTCATCGAAACCCCGTATCGCAAAGTGATCGACAACAAGGTGACCGACGAGGTCGTCTATATGTCGGCCACCGAGGAAATGCGCCACACGGTTGCACAGGCAAACGCGGCGCAGGATGCCGAGGGTCGCTTTACGGATGATCTGATCTCCTCGCGCAAAGCGGGCGATTTCATGCTGAACCCGCCAGAGGCGATTGATCTGATCGACGTGTCGCCGAAGCAGTTGGTGTCTGTTGCGGCGTCCTTGATCCCGTTCCTTGAAAACGACGACGCCAACCGCGCCCTGATGGGCTCGAACATGCAGCGTCAGGCGGTGCCTTTGCTGCAATCAGACGCGCCATTTGTTGGCACCGGGATCGAGGCCGTTGTGGCCCGTGACTCTGGCGCTGCCATCATGGCCCGTCGTGCGGGCGTCATCGACCAAGTCGATGCGGCGCGTATCGTTGTGCGCGCGACCGAGATGCTGGAACCCGGCGAGCCGGGCGTGGATATCTACCGTCTGCGCAAGTTCAAGCGCTCGAACCAATCCTCCTGCATCAACCAGCGCCCGCTGGTGAAGGTGGGCGATACGGTTCTGCGCGGCGAAGTGGTGGCCGATGGCCCCTGCACCGACTTGGGCGAATTGGCCCTTGGCCGGAACGTCGTCGTGGCCTTCATGCCGTGGAATGGCTACAACTATGAAGACTCGATCCTGATTTCCGAGCGGATTTTGCGCGACGACGTGTTCACCTCGATCCATATCGAGGAATACGAAGTCGCCGCCCGCGATACGAAACTGGGGCCAGAGGAAATCACCCGCGACATTCCGAACGTCGGTGAAGAGGCGCTGCGCAACCTCGATGAGGCTGGCATCGTTTATATCGGCGCAGAAGTGCAGCCGGGCGATATTCTGGTCGGTAAGATCACCCCCAAAGGGGAATCGCCGATGACGCCGGAAGAAAAGCTGCTGCGGGCGATCTTTGGCGAAAAGGCCTCGGACGTGCGCGACACGTCCCTGCGTCTGCCTCCCGGCGCTTTCGGCACGATCGTTGAAGTGCGCGTGTTCAACCGCCACGGCGTTGATAAAGACGAGCGCGCGCTGCAGATCGAGCGTGAAGAAGTCGAGCGTCTTGCCCGCGACCGTGACGATGAGTTGGCCATTCTTGAGCGCAACATCTATACGCGCCTGAAAACGCTGATCAAAGGCAAGGTTGCTGTCAAAGGCCCCAAAGGCATCAAGGGTGGATCGACCATTGATGACGAGTTGTTGGGCACGCTGTCGCGTGGCCAGTGGTGGCAGTTGGCTTTGGAAGCTGAATCCGATGCCAAAGACGTGGAATCGCTGCATGATCAGTTCGAGTCGCAAAAGCGCGCCTTGGACATGCGGTTTGACGACAAGGTGGAAAAAGTCCGTCGCGGCGACGATCTGCCTCCGGGCGTGATGAAGATGGTCAAAGTGTTCGTGGCGGTAAAGCGCAAGCTGCAACCGGGCGACAAGATGGCCGGTCGTCACGGCAACAAGGGCGTTATCTCCAAGGTCGTTCCGATCGAGGATATGCCCTTCCTGGCCGATGGCACGGCGGTTGATCTGGTTCTGAACCCGCTGGGTGTTCCGTCGCGGATGAACGTGGGCCAGATTCTGGAAACCCATATGGGCTGGGCTGCGCGTGGCCTCGGCATCAAGATCGACGAGGCGCTGAAGGAATTCCGCCGCTCGGGCGATATGACTCCGGTGCGCGATGCGGTGCGTCATGCTTATGGCGATGAAACCTATGAGGAGGCCTTTGCGGGCCGCACCGAGGATGAATTCCTTGAACTCGCAGGCAATGTCACCAAAGGCGTGCCGATTGCGTCGCCGGTGTTTGACGGTGCCAAAGAGGCCGATGTCAACGATGCGCTGACCCGCGCGGGCTTTGATACCTCGGGCCAATCGGTGGTGTTTGATGGCCGTTCGGGCGAGCAATTCGCCCGCAAGGTCACTGTGGGCGTGAAATACATGCTCAAGCTGCACCACTTGGTTGACGACAAGCTGCACGCCCGCTCGACCGGTCCTTACAGCCTCGTGACCCAGCAGCCGCTGGGTGGTAAGGCGCAGTTCGGTGGCCAGCGTCTGGGCG
>CBDUEF010000252.1:0-4586 GCA_965366095.1 uncultured Cypionkella sp.
GAGTTCCTGTCATAATCTGAGATCAAGACCCTGAGACGGGCCCGAGCGTGATGGAGGAAGAGCGGAGACGAGCTGATCGGAAGCAAGTTCCGTCGGCTGCTGACGTTGGGGCGTGGGATTTTCACCACCCCCCCATTTACCAAAACTAAGGGTGGTTCCTGTAAACCCTGCCGTTGCAAATTCAGCCAACAATTGCTGGGCATTTTGACGCAAAAGCGAAAGCGTGTCGGGACGTTCGGCAGAGAGGATCACTGTCAGCTTGTCGCCATGGTGCTGAATGGAAAATCGCAAATGGCCCAATTCTTCGGGGTTCAAGGCCAGTTCCGACTGACCCGGTTGACCAGAAATTGCATGGCTTGCCAAATGTATCGGAAGTTGAGCAAGGCCGCAGGTTTGCATCGGTGCACCGGGTGGCAAGGCCGCATTGGCCGGGCTAAATTGCCCCTGCACCGGTGAGAAATTTGGTCCTGTCGGGCCAAGTCCGATGTTCAGATCAACAGCTTGCTGATCCCAAGTCATGGGATCGGGAAATATCTCGCCAGCGATCGGTTTGTTCGCAAAAGCCACCTCAGAAGCCGCAATCATTGCTTGAGCCCCCAGCTGCGACCTTAGCTGAGGGGCGCCATCTTGGGGCACAACCAATGTGGCATCGCCAAACCCAAAATCCGCCCATTTGATCCGCAACGCCGATTCGACAGCGCCCGGTGCCATGGGGCCGGACTGAACGGGAATTGTTGAGGCTCCGGGCCCGGAGACCTGGTTGGGCAGCGGACCGATCAGAGCCTGCAAAGAAGACGTCATACTTTCGGGGTTTGTCGCGGCCTTCTCCTCTGCGATGGGCGCAGTTTCGATTGCACCTTCGTCCGAGTCCGCCCTTTGCAAGGCGGTTCTTTCCTTCAACATCGCAGTCATTTCCTGCGCCTTCATATCATAAGAGGTTGGCAATTTCGCGACCGACGGCGGCATCACTCCCTGAAAGTAGGGAAGCGCAATGACGTCTTCCTGAGTTGGATCATCCTTTTGGTCAGGATCTGAAACAGGGTCATCCAAGCTAAAAAAATCATCCTCCGCATTTGATTGCGGCGTGGACTCGCCACTCGCGGTTTGTGTGCTGGGCGCCTTGATCTGAACAGTTTGAATCATTGGAATCATCTGATGTCGACTTCTGCCGTTGAGCTTTGGTTATCCAGCCAATTGGTTACCACCTGTTTACCGGCATCGGTCACAATGCAGAAAATGTAACTGATCCGAGGACACCATGCAGATTTCCCCGACCTCTTCTTTGCCAAAGCCCGAATCCCCACCGCCAAAGAATGATCCGCTGATGATCAAGGCCCGTGAACTGGAAGCGTCGTTCCTGTCCGAGATGCTGTCTTACAGCGGGCTTGGAGAAACCGAAGACAGCAGCTTTTCAGGCGGCATTGGCGAACAGCAGTTTTCCTCGTTTCTTCGGGAAAAACAGGCGGAAATGATGGTTGCCAAAGGCGGAATCGGTCTGGCGGAAACCCTGTTTCACGCGATGACAAAAGGAGCTGCGCAATGACCAAAGACCGTCTCGAGTCACTGATTGAAGCATCCTATGACGCAGCAAGAAACGCGGATTTCGAGCTTCTTGTTGACCTGATTCCGGCGCTGGAGATCGCACTTGCGCAATTTGCGCCCAATGCGGAACCGGGCCAACTCGCCCGATTGCAGCGGCAGACAGATCGAAATGCCCTGTGCTTTTCAGCCATGGGCAAAGGGATTCGCTCGGCAATCCGCAGGCTGGAAGAGGTGCGGCGCACGGTTAGCGGCCTGACCGCCTATGATGATCGGGGCCAGCGGCTGAACCTTGCGGTCCCCGAGGGCCGCGGTCGCCGTTTTTGATGGAATTTCAATCAAATGCGCCGAATTTGCCATTTTCGCGTTAGCATTCTTTTAGCACTCGGGATGGCTTACTGACCCTGCATCCCAAGACGGGGTGGCGCGACGGACCAAAGCCCGCCGCATCGGACAGAATGCCCGTTTTGCCGCCGCCCGCAGCGACGGTTTAACCAGCCAGACGCAAAGCGTCAGGCAATCGAACAAGGAAAAAGTTATGTCGTCCATTTTGACCAACAACAGCGCCATGGTTGCCCTTCAAACCATGAAATCAATCAACGCCAATATGAACAAGACCCAGTCCGAGATCTCGACGGGAAAATCCGTGGCCTCGGCGAAAGACAACGCGGCAGTCTGGGCCATCTCGAAGGTAATGGAATCGGATGTTGAGGGTTTCAAGGGCATTTCGGACAGCCTGAACCTTGGCTCTTCGACGCTGTCCGTGGCCCGCCAAGCCTCGGAAACCGTGACCGATCTGTTGACCCAAATGAAAGGGAAAATCGTTGCGGCGCAGCAAGAGAATGTTGACCGTAGCAAAATTCAAACCGACATCGTCGCTCTTCGCGGCCAGGTTGAATCAGTTGTCGGGGCCGCTCAGTTCAACGGGCTGAACCTAGTCGATGGCAGCACTTCCAGCATGGATGTTCTTGCATCATTGGATCGCAGCGGCGCTGGCGTAAAGGCATCTTCGATCACTGTCACCAGCCAAAACCTTTCGACCGGCGACTATGTTGCCAATGACGTGTTCTCGGCGTCAACAGGCGGCACCATCTCGACTGATAAAGACACTTTTGTCTTGTCGCTCGACAAGGCCGGCGGGACTGATGACATCACCATTGCCGACGGGGCGACGGCCTGGGCGGCCGGCGACAAGGTTACCATGCGGGTGGGTAATAAGGAGGCATCTTACACCGTGACCGCTTCGGACGTCAGTGCTGGAAACTCGATTGCCGATTTGGTTTCGGTTGGGATGAAAAATTCGATCGACAAGTTGGGAGTGGCTGGCCTTTCGGTCGAATATGATAGTGCAACGCCGGGGCAGTTGGTTTTTACCAATAACGGCACGAAAGACCTGGCCGTCAGCGGCCAGTACAAGAATGCAAATGCAGGCGGTCTTGGTGCCTTGGCGACCATTGATGTTTCCACTGGCGCGGGCGCGGCTTTGGCCTTGGGCAATATCGAATCGATGCTGCAAACCTCGATCGGAGCGGCGGCTGAATTCGGTTCGTCGCAAAAAAGGATCGATATTCAAAGCAACTTTGTCGGCAAACTGACAGATGCGCTGAAATCGGGGATCGGCTCGATGGTGGACGCGGATATGGAAGAAACTTCGGCTCGGCTACAGGCCCTGCAAGTGCAACAGCAACTTGCGACGCAATCCCTGTCGATCGCCAACCAGCAGCCGCAGAATATCCTGTCTTTGTTCCGCTAACGAAGATGGGTCGGGGGTAACCCTCCGGCCCACTTTCTGCCTCTCGCCCCAGATGGAAGGATGCCAAATTGATTGCCGCCCGCTCGCTTTACATGCAACCCGAAGCACCGCAACAAATGCCGCGCCGGGTTGAATATGATCTCCTTGCCCGCTGCACCCAGCGGCTGAAAGCCGCCGCTTTGGCGCGGCGACAAGACTATGCCAGTCTCGTAACCGCCCTGGAGGAAAACCAACGCCTTTGGTCGACTTTGGCCGCCGATGTTGCAGATGATGGCAACGCGCTTCCCGCTAAACTGCGTGCACAGTTATTCTATCTTTATGAATTCACCGCACACCACAGTCGCGCCGTCCGCGATGACAACGGATCGGTTGAGGTGTTGATCGATATAAACACTGCAGTGATGCGCGGCCTGCGCGGCGAAGGTGGTGGAGCATGAGCGGGTTGGTGCTGAAATTGGGCCCGCATGAAAGGGTTTTGATCAATGGCGCGGTGATTGAAAACGGTGACAAACGCTCACGCCTCTCGGTGATGACGCCAAACGCAAATATCTTGCGGCTGCGCGATGCCATCCACCCCGAGGCAGTGAACAGTCCGGTCCGGCGGGTGTGTTATATCGCACAATTGGTGCTTTCGGGAGACGCTGACCCCAAGGATGCCAAAATGCAGCTTTTGCGTGGGATCGAGCAGTTGAGTCAGGTGTTGACCGATCATGACAGCCGTACCTTGCTGTCACAGGCCACCGCCGCCGTCTTGGAAGATCAGCATTATCAGGTGATGCGCGCATTGCGTGGGCTGTTGCCTAGGGAAGAGCGGTTGATGGCCGCCCGTCCAATATGAGCTTTACGCCCAGCATCCCGCTTGGTGGCTATGCGGGCTGGGCATTGCTAAAGCGAACCTTGCCAGCCCAGACGGCGGCTTTTGTCAAAGGCCCGGAAATCAAGCGCGATGAAGATTATTTTCGCGCCAATATCGGAAAAATAAAGACTGCCGACGCTTTGGTTTCGGATCGGCGGCTCCTCAAGGTTGCCTTGGGCGCTTTTGGTCTGGAAAGCGATCTCAACAACAAGGCCTTTATCCGTAAGGTTCTTGCCGATGGCACTTTGACGACCGGAGCCTTGGCAAACCGATTGGCGGATAAGCAGTATCAAAAACTATCAGCCGCTTTTGGATTTGGTGATTTTCCGGTTCCCAGCACACAAATCTCGACCTTTCCCGACAAAATCTTGGCGGCTTACGAAACCCGGCAGTTTGAAGCGGCAGTTGGGAAACAAAATTCCGATATGCGGCTTGCGC
>CBDUEF010000253.1:0-4568 GCA_965366095.1 uncultured Cypionkella sp.
GGAATTTTGACACGGATGATCCAGAGCGATCCGTCGCTTGACGGCATTGGCGCACTGATCTTTGACGAGTTTCACGAGCGATCTTTGGCCGCTGATTTGGGGCTGGCTTTGGCCTTGGAAATCCGCGGCGCTTTGCGCGAGGATCTGGTGTTGCTGGTGATGTCGGCGACGCTTGATATGGCTCCGGTGGCGGCCCTGATGGGGGATGCGCCGATGGTCACCTCGGCAGGGCGGGCCTTTCCGGTTGAGACGCGCTGGCTGGGCCGAGTGCCCGACGCCTCCTTGCGGTTTGAGGCGCAGGTGGCGGGCTTGGTGGTGCAGGCGGTGGCGGAAAATCCCGAGGGTGGGGTCTTGGTGTTTCTTCCGGGAGAGGGCGAAATCCGGCGGGTCGAAGCGGCGCTGGCGGGGCGGTTGGCGGGGTGCGAGATCAGGCCGCTGTTCGGCGCGATGGAGTTTGCGGCGCAGCGCGCGGCTTTGGGGCCATCGAGCTTGCGTAAGGTGGTGCTGGCGACCTCGATCGCGGAAACCTCGCTGACGATCCCCGATATTCGCGTGGTGGTAGATGGGGGCCGGGCGCGCCGGGCGCGGTTTGATCCGAACTCGGGCATGTCGCGGCTGGTGACGGAACGGGTGACCAAGGCCGAGGCCGAACAGCGGCGCGGGCGGGCAGGGCGCGTGGCCGCGGGTCTTTGCTATCGCAACTGGACGCGCGGCGAAGAGGGCGGCCTCACGGCCTTTCCGCCTGCCGAGATCGAGGCGGCTGATCTGACCGGGCTGGCCTTGGAGCTGGCGCTGTGGGGCGGCGATGTGGGCTTTCTGACCGCGCCCAATCCCGGTGCTTTGGCCGAGGCGCGTGCGCTGTTGGAAGGTTTGGGCGCATTGGAGGCCGGGCGGATCACGGCACATGGGCGGGCGCTGGCGGCGCTGCCGCTGCATCCGCGACTTGCGCATATGTTGGTGATGGCGGGGCCAGCGGCGGCCGAATTGGCCGCCCTGCTGGCCGAGCGTGATGTGCTGAAAGGCGCGCCTGCGGATCTGGCCCTGCGGATGGCGGCGCTGGCGGATCCTCGGCGGTTCGAGCGCGCGCATCCCTATGTGGTTTTGCGGCCCGTAATCGAGCGGATTGCGCAAGAGGCACGGCGGCTCAGGCGCTTGGTTTCGGGCGGCGATGCGTCACTCAGTTTGGCGCAGCAGGTGGCGCTGGCCTACCCAGACCGGATCGGGTTGCGCCGGAAGGGCGAGGCCCCGCGTTGGGTGCTTTCGGGCGGCAAGGGCGCGGTGATGGCTGCGGGGCAACCGCTTTCGGGGGCGCGGTTGATCGTGGCTTCTGATCTGGACGGCGACGCGCGTGAGGCAGCTGTGCGTCAGGCCGTGGCCATTTCCGAAGCCGAGCTGCGCGAGGTGTTTGCGGCGCGGATCGTTTGGGTCGAGCTGTGCGAATGGTCGCGCCGGGAAGGCCGGGTGTTGGCGCGCCGCCAAGAGCGTTACGGCGCGCTGGTGCTGGCCGATCAGATTTGGGCCAATGCCCCGCCAGAGGCGCTGGCGCTGGCGGCGCTAGAGGGGCTGCGCTCGATCGGGCTGCCGCTGACCCCTGCCGCTCGGCGGTTGCGCGCGCGCATCGAGCTGGCCCGCGGCGGCGGCACCGATTGGCCCGATTGCTCGGATCAGGGGCTGTCGGACAGCGCCGAGGCCTGGGTCTTGCCCTCTCTTGGCAAGTGCCGCAGCGAAGCCGATTTGCGCGGGCTTGATCTGACCGAGGCCCTGCGCAACCGTCTGGATTGGAGCCAGTTGCATGAGTTGGACCGGCTGGTGCCTGCACAGTTCGAAACCCCCTTGGGGCGGCGGGTGCCGATAGATTATGACGCCGAGGTGCCGGCAATCGACATCCGCTTGCAAGAAATGTTCGGCGTGGTGGTGCATCCTGTGGTGGGGGCCAAGCGCCTTCCGCTGCGGGTGACGTTGCTGTCTCCGGGGCAAAAGCCGATTCAGGTGACAATGGATATTCCGGGGTTCTGGAAAAGCTCTTATGCCGAGGTGCGCAAGGAAATGCGCGGCGCCTATCCCCGCCATCCTTGGCCCGAAGACCCTACGCAAGCCGAGCCGACATTGCGGGCAAAGCCGCGTGGCAGTTGACGCTGGGCAAAGAGCCTCCGGCGGGAGTATTTGGGCAAAGTGCAAATGCAGCGTTTCCCGCATTGGATGAGGTGATAACCTTCGGAAAACAGGGCTATATTCAAGGGTGTAGCCTTGGGGCGGCGGTCAGGCTAATACCAAGCGTCAGGCATTGACGATTTGCGCACCGCCACAAACTCTTCCAGTGCTGCAAGGATAGCTGCATCCATTGGCGGCTGTTGGTAATCGGCCAGCATTTGCTTCCAACGTGCCGTCGCCCGCTGATCCGCAGTCAGGCTGCCGTTCTCAAACCATGTCTCAAATGGCCCCGCCTCGCGGATGTCGGGTTGAAAATTCGCCGTCGCATAGTGGCGCAGGGTGTGCTGGGTCGACAGAAAGTTCTGCCCCGGCTCGGTTTCCAAATAGGCATCGCGGCCAAAGGCTTCGGCATCGGTGGCAAAGCCTTGCAACAGGGTCAGCATGGCGCCGCAATGATCCAGATCCATGACGAATTTCTCACAAGACATCACCAAGCCGCCCCCAAGCCAGCCCGCCGAATGCCAAACCTGATTGGCCCCCGACAGCAGCGTCGACCACATCGCATCGGTGCTGTCCTGCATCGCCTGACCGTCCGCCGCGTTCGAGGCGGTGATCTGCCCACCACCCGAGCGCACCGGCACCCCCAGCCGCCGCCCCAGTTGCGACAGCGCCCTTGTCACCAGATTGGCCTCGGGTGAGCCAAAGGTCAGCGCGCCGGATTTCAGATTCATCGTCGAATGAAAGCTGCCAAAGACCGCCGGGCAGCCGGTTCGCACCAGTTGCGCCAAAGCGATGCCCGCCATGCCCTCGGCCAAGGTTTGCGCGGCCACAGCAGCAGGGGGCGGCGGCCCCATGGCACCTGCAAAAATCGCAGGCGAGACGCAAACGCATTGATTTGCCGCGGCATAGATCCGCAGCGCGCCCGACATCGTCTCATCATAGATCAGCGGCGAGTTGGCGTTGATGTTGCCTTGCATCACCGCATTTTGCGCCATGAAATCGGCCCCAAAGACGATGCGGGCCATGTCAATGCTGTCTTGCGCCCGGGAGGGCGAGGTCACCCCGCCCATGAACGGTTTTGACGACAGCGTCAGATGCGCCAGCACCATATCCAGATGGCGCTTGTTGACCGGAATATCGGTGGGTTCGCAGACCGTGCCGCCCGAGTGGTGCAACCAGGGGCTGCTATAGGCCAGCTTCACAAAATTCTGGAAATCCTCCAGCGTCGAATAGCGCCGACCCCGCTCCAGATCGGTGACGAAAGGTGATCCATAGCCCGGCATCAACACCACGTTATCGCCGCCCAGCGTCACCGTGTTGGCCGGGTCGCGCGCGTGCAGCTTGAACTACGCCGGAGCCGTGGCGCAGAGCCTGCGCGCCAATCCGGCGGGGAACCTGATCCGCTCGCCCTCAACCCTTGCGCCTGCCGCCGCGAACAGGCCGAGCGCGGTTTTGTCGCCACGAAATTCGATGCCAATGCTGTCCAAAATCCAATCGGCCTGATCCTCGATTGCCGCCAGCGCGGCCTCTCCCAGCAAAGCATAGGCCGGAATGCAGCGCCTGCGCGGCGCAATGATGGGCGCTATGGCCGCCTGGCGCGACGCACGCCCCCGCCTAACCTCGGTCCGCAGGTCAGGCTGAACCGAGGCGTCCAGGTTCTCCAACCCAAATTTTCTCCGCAGGGCGTTTAAGGCCAAATCTGGCGCAATCCGCAGAGGATGCAATCGAATTTATCGCGAAGCAGCGTTCAGAGAATTTATCCTCGGCCCAAGACCAACCGAACCAATCCTCTTGATGCGCCGCAAAGATCAGATCCCCGCGCCGCCTTTTTCGGCAGCCTGTATCCACAGCACGATTGCGGCGCGCTCTTGCGGTTCCATATAGCTGAGGTTGGCGGGCGGCATTGCATGGGTGAGGCCTGCTTGCAGATAGATGCGCTGGGCCTCATGCGCGATTTGCGCCGGCGTTTCCAGCACCACGCCCTTGGGGGCATAGTTGATCCCGTCAAAGCTGGGCTCGGCGGCATGGCACATCGAGCAGCGGCCCTGAATGATCGACACCACATCATCAAACCCCTGCGCCGAAGCATAGCGCAGGGTGGCGCCGTTCATCGCGCCCTCTTCAGGGGCGTGGCGCATCGGGGCGGTGGACAGCCAGGCGATGATCAAAAACAAGATAGCTGTCAACGCCCAGGTCCAAGTCGGGCTGCCTTTGCGGGCGTGGCGGGTGTTGAACCAATGGCGAATGGTCACGCCCATCAGGAACACAAGGCTTGCGATCAGCCAGTTGTATTGGGTCGCAAACACCAGCGGATAGTGGTTTGACAGCATCAAGAACAGCACCGGCAGCGTCAGATAATTGTTATGGGTGCTGCGCTGCTTGGCGATCTTGCCGTATTTCGGATCAGGCGTGCGGCC
>CBDUEF010000254.1:0-4554 GCA_965366095.1 uncultured Cypionkella sp.
CAACATCCTATGCCCTGCGGGCGCTGGGTGTTGCACTTGAAATTTGAGCCTAAGGAGGCCCCGGCCCCGTGTTGTAATGGGGATGAAATCAGAGTTTCAGCGCCGGGATGATCTGTTTCTTGCGCGACATCACGCCCGGCAGAACCACGGTGTCGCCGGTGACTTTCACGCCGAACGACGCCTCGGCCATCTGTTTGACCAGATCGTTGGGCACGAGCAAAGTGGCCTCTTCGTTCAGGATATCAACGACAAACAGCAGCACCTGATCGGCGCCGTCTGCTTTGGCGACGGCGGGCATCGCGGCCATCAGTGCGGCCTTGCGATCCAGCACGGTCTTGGGCGAGGGGGTTTCCAGCACCGAGACGCGCAACTCTTTGCCCTCAACATTGTATTCTTTCGAATCCATCCGCAGCAGTTCGGCTTCCGAAAAGGACGAGACATCGGATTTGGCGGCGAACATCTCGGCGGCGAATTCCGGGATCGAGACGCGCAGGTCGGCGGCGAGTTTTTCGGCAACGGCGCGGTCATGTGGGGTGGTGGTGGGCGAGCGGAATTCGAGCGTATCGGACAGGATGCAGGTGAGCATCGCGCCTTTGATCTCGCGCGGGGCGCGGTTGATATCGCTGCCCATCAGATCGTGCAGGATGGTTGCAGTGCAGGCCAGCGGGCGGATGGTGATGTCGATGGGCGTTTTAGTTTTGAGGCCCCCGACCAGCATGTGATGGTCGATGATCGCCAGCACTTTGGCCTCGTTGATCGAGGGCGGCAGCTCGGCCGGGTTATTGGTGTCGACGATGACGACATGGTCGTCGGCGGCGACGTCGGCAATGATCTCGGGCTTGGTCAGGCCCCAGTATTTCAGCATGAAGGCGGCTTCGGTGTTGGGTTCGCCCAACAAAACCGCCTTGGCGGGGGTGTGTTTTACTTCGGACAGGAACCAAGCCCAGATCAGCGGCGAGCCGGTGGAATCGGTGTCGGGGGATTTGTGGCCGAGAACGAGCGTGGTCATATTGCTACCTTTGGATGCGGATCTGCGCGGCTTATAGCGGCGCGAGGGGGGGATGTCACGAGTGCGAGCAGCGGGGGGGGCGAAGGCTTTACCAGCTTCGCCCGTCGGCGCTGCCGCAGCCATGCGGGGGCAGGGTTTTAGTGCCGAAGTTTTCCTTGAGTTTCGCGCAGCCCCAGTCTTGCACGACCTTTGGCATATAGCTGTGCAAGCCGATGCCAACTTCGTCAAACGGGGTTTCGGCCCCGGCGGAATTGGTGGCCCAAGCGTAATAGCGTTGGCCGACAAGACCGACAAAGGCGACGAGAACCAGAATGAGGATCAAAAGGGATTTCTTCATGGCGCGTTTCCTTGGGCGGGGGATTTCGGACCTGTATAGCCGAATTTTGCTGCATTTGCAGCATCGCTTGCGCAACAGCAGCAGAAATCGGCGTTTTTCGGCGACTTAGGGGATATAAAGCGCCGGGGCTTTGGGCAAATCGCGCCATTGGGCAGGATCATGGCCATAGATCAGGGCGGCGTTATGCTGTTTTTGCAGAGCAAATAGCCGGTTGGCCGAGGTGGCGGCGCTGGTTCGGTCCATCGCGTCGGCGTAGTTTTCGGCCGGTTCCGAGGCGCGGTTGAGCGCATCGGCGGCAAGGATCACGGCGCCTGTGGGCAGGGTGAGCAGCAGCGACAGATGGCCGGGCGTATGGCCGGGCGTGGGGATCAGGGTGAGGCCGGGGCAGAGATCGGTTTCAGCGGTGATCTCGATGTAATCGGTGTCGGGCCAAGCCAGCGGGCGGATATTGCCCCAATAGATCGGGCGGGCCGCAGATCGTTCGATCTGGGTCAGGATGATCGGGCAATGGGTGAACAGCGGCAGGCCGCCGACATGGTCGATATGGCCATGGGTCAGGATCAGATGGGTGATGTCGGTGGGCGTCAGGCCCAAAAGCGCCAGTTGGCCGGTCAGGGTTTGGCGGGCCGTGTAATTTTCCAGACGGCCAAAGCCTGACAGGCCGTCGCGGGCATCCAATGCGGCGTAATCACTGGCATAGCCCGCATCAAAGCCGGTATCGACAAGGATATTCGCGCCCAGATCGGTTTGGATCAGAAAGCCGGGGATGCCGATCAGGCGCTTGCCGGGGCCGACGTTGAAATCGCCCAGATCGAGAATAGAGAGGCGCGCAGGGCTATGGCCGGGCAGAATCATTGCAGCGGCATTCTTTCAACGGTGAAGCCTTCACGCTCTAGCAAAGACAGCACCCCGGCATCGCCCGACAGATGCAGCGCACCAAAGGCCACCAAAACCGGACCACGCATCGCGGCGGCCTCGATCACCGGGATCCATTTGCGATTGCGGTTGATCATCATCGCCTGCTCCATGGTGGCTAGCTCGGCATTGGTGCGCTCAACCGTGTAGCCGGGAAGTTGCAGGGTTTCATAGCGCATGAATTCCCAGATCAAGCGGCCCTCTTCGGCGAAATAGCTGTCTGCCAGAGTGATGGCGAAATCGGCAGACCGCGATTCGGTGGCAAGGGCCGAGGTGACCATCGACATCTGATCTGCTTTGCTCATCTGATCGAAAATCTGAAACACCGTGTCATAGGGTTCAAGGGCCTGGATTGGCACCGCGTCGCGGGTGGCGTCCTCGATCAGCAGCTTGTCCAGACCCTTGGCGTTTTCGGCCCGAGCCATATCGCAAGGCGGCACGGCCAGCACGACCGAGATATACCAAGGGCGGAATTTGGCGGCCATGAAGGGCGGGATGCCACGGGCGCGCAGGGCCTCTGAGAGCAGGGCCCAGTCTTGCGGGCCAAGCAGTTCGGGCAGGGTGGGGCCGGAGGAATCGATCATCAAGGTGGGCTCGGCGGCAAGGCGCGCCTTGATCGCCGCCTCTTCTGCCGGGCCAGCCTCGACCAGCAGGGTTTTTGCCGATTTCAGCACAGGCTGCAGCGCCGCAAGGCTGGCTGCGTGGCGCGGATCATCAAAATGATAGGTGCCGATCAGGGTGATCACCTCATCGCCGCGCTTGGCACGCCAGAAATTGCCATTGGCATGGGGCACCGATTCTGCTGCGGCGCGCAGAGCGTCTTGTTCAGCAGCCGGAAGGGCTGCGATCAGGTTTTCGCCAACGCATTGTGCCGCCAGCGGCTGGGCCAGCAGCAGCAAGGCGCAGAGGGCGGATTTCAGGCGGTGCATCGGGCCGGACTCCTTGGGCTGCAAGAAAGGTGCCATTTCGCGGGCGCGCCGCCAAGGCCAATCGGGGCAGGGGTGGCAAAGATTTTCCCATGCCCCGGTGTTGACACAAGCCGTCAGAGCGCCTAGGTCAAGCACCGTTAGCACTCGGGCAAGCTGAGTGCTAATCTTATTCAAACCTGGAAACTCAAGGGAGTATACCCAGATGGCATTCGCACCACTTCAAGACCGCGTTCTGGTTCGCCGCATCGAAGGCGAAGACAAAACCAAGGGCGGCCTGATCATTCCGGATTCGGCAAAAGAAAAGCCTGCTGAGGGCGAAGTTGTTTCGGTTGGCCCGGGCGCGCGCAAGGATTCGGGCGAGCTGATCGCGCCTTCGGTCAAAAAAGGCGACCGCGTTCTGTTCGGCAAATGGTCGGGCACCGAAGTGAAACTCGACAACGAAGATCTGCTGATCATGAAAGAAAGCGATATCCTCGGGATCATTTCCTAAGGACGGGCCGCAGGGCGCCTGGCGCCTTGCACCGATGCTTTCCCATTAACCCATTCGACGAGGAGTCCGCACAATGGCTGCGAAAGACGTACGTTTCAACACCGATGCCCGTGACCGCATGCTGCGCGGCGTCAATGTTCTGGCTGACGCTGTAAAGGTTACCCTTGGTCCCAAAGGCCGCAACGTGGTGATCGACAAAAGCTTTGGCTCGCCCCGCATCACCAAAGACGGTGTGACGGTTGCCAAAGAGATCGAACTGGCTGACAAGTTCGAAAACATGGGCGCGCAGATGGTCAAAGAAGTGGCCTCGCGCACCAATGACGAGGCTGGCGACGGCACCACCACCGCCACCGTTCTGGCCCAAGCCATCATCAAGGACGGCCTGAAGGCTGTTGCTGCTGGCATGAACCCGATGGACCTCAAGCGCGGTATTGATCTGGCAACCACCAAGGTTGTGGCCGCGATCAAGGCCGCCTCGCGTCCGGTGAACGACTCTGCCGAAGTGGCACAGGTGGGCACCATTTCCGCCAATGGCGAAGCCGAAATCGGCCGTCAGATCGCGGATGCGATGCAGAAAGTCGGCAACGAGGGTGTGATCACCGTCGAAGAAAACAAGGGTCTTGAGACCGAAACCACCGTTGTCGAAGGCATGCAGTTCGACCGTGGCTATCTGTCGCCCTATTTCGTCACCAACGCCGACAAGATGATTGTCGACCTGGAAGACGTGCTGATCCTGCTGCACGAGAAAAAGCTGTCGTCGCTGCAGCCGATGGTTCCGTTGCTGGAGGCCGTGATCCAGTCACAGCGCCCGCTGCTGATCATTTCGGAAGACGTTGAAGGCGAGGCTCTGGCCACGCTGGTCGTGAACAAGCTG
>CBDUEF010000255.1:0-4554 GCA_965366095.1 uncultured Cypionkella sp.
AAGACTGAACCTGTCGCCCAGTCAGGCCGCACGCCGCCGTCAACGACTGGAGGCAGAAGGCTATGTTACCAGCTATAATGCCAAGCTCGATCCAGGACGGATCGGCTTGTCGCTTCAGGCCTTTGTGCAGGTGCAACTTTCGGCGCAAACTCCCCAGATTTCAGAAAGCTTTTTGCAGCTGATTGGCCAATGCCCCAATATTATCGCCGCTTGGGCCTTGACCGGTGATGCCGATTGTATGTTGCGTCTGGCCTGCACCGATCTGCCCGATCTGAACCGTGTCCTGCACAGTGTTTTGTTGGCACACCCTTCGGTAAAGAGGGTCCACAGCCAGATCGTCATGGATCAACTGAAGGCTGACGCCCCCCTGCCCATCCAATAAATCTGCCCATCTGAAATACCTAACCGAAAGCCCTGAATGGAAAACTTCCTGCTTCAAGCCTCAATCTACCTTGGCACCGCGGTTCTGGTGGTGCCTTTGGCTGTGCGCTTGGGGCTGGGATCGGTGCTTGGATATCTGGCGGCCGGTATCTTGATGGGCCCGGTGCTTGGGCTTGCAGGTGCCGAAACCGCCGATCTGCAGCACTTCGCCGAATTTGGCGTGGTGTTGATGCTGTTCTTGATCGGGTTAGAGCTTGAACCAAAGGCGCTTTGGGATATGCGCCACAAGCTCTTGGGAATGGGCGGCGCACAGGTGGCTTTCACCACTTTGGGGGTTGCGACATTTCTGATTTGGACCAACCACAGCTGGACCATGGCGGTAACTGTGGGGATGCTGGCCTCGCTGTCGTCAACCGCTATCGTGTTGCAAACCCTGACCGAGAAAAATCTGATGCGCACGCCGGGCGGGCGCTCGGCGTTTTCGGTGCTGCTGACCCAAGACATCGCCGTCATTCCGATGCTCGCTTTGATCCCGCTGATGGCCACCAACGCCATTCTTGGGCCAACCTCAGATCAGTTTGGCATCACCAATGAAGCCACACAAAAGACGGTTGAAGGGGCTGCAGAGCCGCTGGTCACCATCGTGCAATCCCTGCCCGGCTGGGCGGCGGGCCTTTTGACACTGGCCATCGTTGGAGGGATCGTGCTTGCAGGTAACTATCTCAGCCGGCCGGTGTTTCGCTTTGTCCACGCGGCCAAGCTGCCTGAGATGTCGACCTTTATCTCGCTGTTGCTGGTTCTGGGCATCGCGTTCTTGATGATCCTTGTCGGCCTCTCACCGGCTCTGGGCACCTTTGTCGCCGGGGTGGTTCTGGCTAACTCGGAATTTCGCCATCAGCTTGAGGCCGATCTGAAACCCTTCAAGGGCCTGCTTCTGGGCCTGTTTTTCATGACTGTCGGTGTCGGTATAAATTTTCAGATGCTGCTGCGCGAGCCTATGAAAGTATTGGGCCTGACCCTGGGGTTGATGCTTCTCAAGGCGGCCGTGCTGTTGGCCATCGGTTTTGCCTTCCGGCTGCGGCGCCAAGATCGTTGGCTCTTTGCCCTAAGCCTCGCCCAAGGCGGCGAGTTTGGCTTTCTGGTTGTCTCTTTTGCCCGCAGTGAGGGTGTGCTGCCGCTGGCGGTTGGGCAAATGGCCCTCTTGGTGATCAGCCTTTCCATGCTGCTGACGCCGCTGCTTTTCATCGTCTATGACCAACTCTCGCGCCGTCTTGCTGCACGGGCCCCTGTGCGCGCACCAGACGAGATCGACGAAAAGGGCAGCGTTCTGGTGGCTGGCATCGGCCGCTTTGGTCAGGTTGTCAACCGGATGGTGCGCACATCGGGCATCCCGACCGTCGTGCTTGATAGCGACATGACCACCATCGACACCATGCGCCGCTTTGGTGTGAAGGGGTTCTTTGGCGACCCTTCCCGCCCTGAATTGCTTGAGGCCGCTGGCTTGATGGAGGCCCAGGTGCTGGTTGTCGCCGTCGATGATCGTGAAAAGGCCACCCAAATTGTGCGGTTTTCGCGCAAGAAGCGCCCGGATCTGCATATCGTCGCGCGCGCGACAGACCGGGTGCATGTTTATGAGCTGTATCAGGCTGGGGCCAACGACATCGTGCGCGAAACCTTTGACAGCTCGATCCGGGCCGGGCGCTATGTCTTGGAAAATATGGGGTTTTCAGAGTATGAGGCGGCGAAGTTGTCGCAGACCTATTACCGGATTGATCGCGGTGCGATGCGCGATCTTGCCGAGCTTTGGGTTCCGGGGCAACCGGTTCACCTGAACCAACCCTATATCGAGCGGGCCAAGCGTCTGGATTCCGATCTGGAAACCGCGCTGATCCAAGAGCTATATGACGTCAAGGAAATGGCCGCGTCCGAGGACCCGATCCCCGAACCGCTGTCAGATCAATTGCCGCCTTTGCATCACCCGGTTGAGACGCCCGCCTCGGCAAAGGTTGACATGCCGGAATGACAGGCGACTGCGGCCTTGACCACCCCCAAGGCCAAGGCAGCGCCCGAGCCTTCTCCCAATCGCAGACCCAGCGACAGCAAAGGCTCTTTGCCCAGAGCTGCCAACAAACGGCCATGCCCGGCCTCGGTGCTTTGATGCCCGGCAACAGCATGATCCAGTGCCGCCGGTGTGAGCCGATACAGCACCAGCGCGGCCGAACAGGCGATGAAACCGTCCAAAATCAGTGGAATACGCTCCATTCGTGCCCGCGCCATGGCTCCCACCATTGCGGCGATCTCGCGCCCACCAAGGCAGCGCAGTACGTCCAGCGGATCAGCCAATGCGCCGGCGTGGCGCTGTAGCCCCGTCCGAACCACGGCGGCCTTGCGGGCGAGACCGACATCATCCACGCCAGTGCCGCGCCCGACCCAATCTTCGGCGTCTCCCCCCAACAGAGCGGCCGCGATCGCCGAGGCGACGGTCGTGTTACCAATGCCCATCTCGCCAACAATCAAAATGTCAGACTCTGGGGATACGGCATTCCACCCGAGCGTCAAAGCGGCACAGGTTTCGGCCTCGGTCATCGCCGGGCCGGTGGTGAAATCTGCGGTTGGGCGCGACAAATCCAAAGGATGCACCGACATTTCCGCCCCAAAGCAGCGCGAAAGTTGGTTGATCGCAGCCCCTCCGGCTTGGAAATTCGCCACCATCTGCACCGTTACCTCGGCTGGAAAGGCAGATACGCCCTGTGCCGTCACGCCGTGATTTCCTGCAAAGATCAGGACTTGCGGGCGCTCGATCACCGGACGTGCAGTGCCTTGCCATCCGGCCACCCAAATCGCCAGATCCTCCAAACGGCCCAAGGCACCCGGCGGCTTGGTCAACTGCCCGTTGCGGGATTTGGCACCAGCCAAGGCTAGCGCATCAGAAGTGGGAAGTGTGGAAAGCGCCGTTGCGAAAGCGGCCAAAGTGCTGAAGATCATCGTAGAACCGCCTGTTGAATTGTGCCTACCAGAGCGCTACCCAATGACAGGGCCAAAGGCCATCCCGGAAAGGACGCTGAAATGTATGATCGCGACACGGCGCGCAATATGGGCCAGGATATCCTCTCGGCCTTCAGTCTGCTGACGCGTCTGCCGGTCAGCTTGCGGGCTGCCCCTCGGGCCAATGGCTGTTGGGCTTGGCCTGTGGCTGGGTTTGCGGTTGGGGCCGCCTCGGTCATGGTGGCTGCAGGCGCTTTTCGATTTGGTGTGCCCGCTGGCCCTAGCGCTGTGGTGCTACTGATCGTTTCGGCCTTGTTGACCGGAGGGCTGCATGAGGATGGTTTGGCTGATTCCGCCGATGGCCTGATTGGCGGGCGCGACCGGGCGCATCGGCTTGAGATCATGAAAGACAGCCGCATCGGCAGCTATGGCGCGCTGGCGCTGGGGTTGATCTTGCTCTTGCGTAGCTTTGCGCTGGTGGCCCTGATCACAGCGGGGGCATGGGGTGCTATTCTTGCCGTTGCGGCGCTATCCCGCGCCCCGATGGCGGTTCTGATGGCCCTGTTGCCCAATGCACGCGGGACGGGATTGGCGCAATCTCTGGGGCAACCAAGCCAAAAAAGCGCGGGTCTGGCGGTGCTGCTGGGTATGGGAATTGCCTTTGCGCTTTGTGGATTTGCGGCCTTGCCGTTAGCCCTCGGCGCAGCCGCCGTTACCTTCGCTCTTGGCACCTATGCCAAAGAAAAAATCGGGGGCCAAACCGGTGACATCCTGGGCGCCTCGCAACAACTTACAGAAGCAGTCATGCTGACGGTTGCTGCCGCCCTGATTTAATCCATCACATGCAAAACGGCGGCCAAAGGCCGCCGCTGCATCAATTTTTTACGATCTCAAATCAGGCCGCACGCCCGATAAGAACCTCACCCACACGCTTTTGCGCACCGGCTTCGTCCAGCAAGGACACTGCCGCCACTTCGCGGGTCAGACGCTCTAGCGCCGCCTCGTAAAGCTGACGCTCGGAGTAGCTTTGCTCGCGCTGATCATCAGAGCGGTGCAGATCGCGCACCACTTCGGCAATCGCCATCAGATCGCCCGAGTTGATCTTTTGCTCGTATTCTTGCGCGCGGCGCGACCACATCGCCCGCTTGACCTTGGCCTTGCCCTTGAGGGTATCAAGCGCCTTGGTCA
>CBDUEF010000256.1:0-4547 GCA_965366095.1 uncultured Cypionkella sp.
GCACCATCGGCTTGGTGATGGATTGCGACACCACCGGGATCGAGCCTGATTTCGCGCTGGTGAAATTCAAGAAACTGGCGGGGGGGGGCTATTTCAAGATCATCAACCAATCGGTTCCGGCAGCGCTGGAGAAACTTGGCTATACCACTTCGCAAGCTGCCGAAATGGTGGCGCATGCGGTGGGCCACGGCTCGATCGGCAATTGCCCCGGCATCAACACCTCCTCGCTGATCGGCCACGGCTTTGGCGCACGCGAGTTGGAAAAGATCGAGGCAGCGCTGCCCTCGGCCTTCGACATCCGTTTCGTGTTCAACCAGTGGACGCTGGGCGAGGATTTCTGCAAGGGCGCGCTCGGCATTCCTGCCAGCAAGCTGTCCGATCCGTCCTTTGATCTGCTGCGCCACCTTGGCTTTACCAAAGCCCAGATTGATGCTGCGAACGATCATGTTTGCGGCACGATGACGCTGGAAGGCGCGCCTTTCCTGAAGAAAGAGCATTATTCGGTGTTCGATTGCGCCAATCCTTGCGGCAAGACCGGCAAGCGCTATCTGTCGGTGGAAAGCCATATCCACATGATGGCCGCCGCTCAGTCTTTCATCTCGGGCGCGATTTCCAAAACCATCAACATGCCGAACTCGGCCACCATCGTCGAAGCCTTGGCCGCCTATGAGCTGAGCCACAGCCTCGGGATCAAAGCCAACGCACTTTATCGCGACGGCTCCAAATTGCCGCAGCCTTTGGCCTCGGCTTTGGTTGAGGATGATGAAGAGGCCGAAGAAATCCTTGCTTCGGGGTCCAATCAGGAAAAGGCCGCCGTTCTGGCCGAAAAGATTGTTGAGAAGATCATCTACAAGGAAATCATCCGCACCAACCGCGAAAAGCTGCCAGAGCGGCGCAAGGGCTATACCCAAAAGGCCATCGTCGGCGGGCACAAGGTTTACCTGCGCACCGGCGAATATGGCGATGGCCGCTTGGGCGAGATCTTTATCGACATGCACAAGGAAGGTGCGGGCTTCCGCGCCATGATGAACAACTTCGCCATCGCGATTTCCGTGGGCCTGCAATATGGCGTGCCGCTAGAGGAATATGTCGAGGCCTTCACCTTCACCCGCTTCGAGCCAGCAGGCATGGTGCAGGGCAATGACTCGGTGAAAAATGCCACCTCGATCTTGGATTACATCTTCCGCGAGCTGGCGATTTCCTATCTTGATCGCACCGATCTGGCCCATGTCAAACCCACAGGCGCCTCGTTTGACGACCTTGGCCGTGGCGAAGATGAAGGCAAACGCAACATCTCGGAGGTCTCCGAACAGGCCGCCACGCGCGGGTTGGAAGTGCTGAAACAGATCAGCTCGACCGGCTATCTACGCAAGCGTTTGCCGTCGGAGCTGGTTGTGCTTCAAGGCGGAATGGGCGCCACAGCCTTTGCTTCTGGCACCGATCCGGTGTCCACGCTGAACATGCTGATCCCCGAAACCGCCCGCGCGATGGGCGGGGCAGGGGCCACCTATGCCGCCTCCTCGACCGCGATCAGCTCGGGCAGCGTAAGCCTCGACCCACGCTCCAAGGCCAAAATGCAGGGCTATGAGGGCGACCCCTGCGGCGAATGCGGCAACTATACGCTTGTGCGCAACGGCACCTGCATGAAGTGCAACACCTGCGGTGGAACCAGCGGCTGCAGTTGAGCCGAGCGGAGTTTCGCCTCCAAGGGCCGCGTTTTTACGGTCTTGGGGCCTCGCGACAGGATGAGAGGACGGCGGCTTTCAACCCTGAAAGGTGAAAGCCACCGCTTCTCGGCCTGGCCGGCACTGTATAGCCTGACCAAATTGAAAATTGGTTCAAGGCGGTGTCGTTGTTTAGGTTGTCAAAGGAAAGCTCTTCGCGTAGGGATAGCCGCAGAAGTTTTGTGCCTTCGCCTTCTGGATAAAGTGTCGCCCGTGAGAGGTGGCAATTTAGTGCGGGGCTGGGGCGCAAAGTAGGGAAGAAAACGACGCGGTTCTATGTAAAGAGCGGCAAAAAACATATGGTTCCGTAGCTCAGCTGGATAGAGTACTTGCCTCCGAAGCAAGGGGTCACGCGTTCGAATCGCGTCGGGACCACCATTTTCCCAAAATAAAAACAGGTAAGAGATGCTGCTCGGAGGGCCTCTCCGGGGCAGCTGGGCGCATGTTGAAACTGCGCAATCCTGCCGCCGCCAAAGGCAATTCAAACCAGCAGAGTTGGGATGATCCCGGGCAAACGCCCGTGCCGCGATTCTTGTTTTATGCTGATACAACGGGGAATTACGATCCAAATTTGCTCAGCGATCTTAACATCCATTTGAAACAATTGCTGTTGGGTGGCGCGTGGGGCAATCACACGGTCACGGCGGGTGCTGTTAACTTAAATAACGACTGGGCTAGGTGGGGCTTGGTCGCTACCAATAATCCCATAATCAATATTATGTAATATATCTTAAAGTGTCGCCATGGGACTTGCATCTGGACCGCGCTGCGTCATTATGCCCGAATTGGGAAAAAATCATGCCTGTTGATACACTTGCGATACTTTTGCGCATTGCGGCTGCGGCCAGTACGGTCGAGGTTTGGGCGGCGGCCAATCAGCAATTTGCGGCGATGGGCTTTGGCCATGTGAACTATGGATACACCCGGTTTCGCTCGGCCAAGAGTCTTGGAGATCCTGATGACGCGCTTTTCCTGACCACCGCTGACGCAGACTATGCGCAACGCTATTTTCGCAATGGATTCTATGCCAGAACGCCGGCCTATCGTTGGGCGCAGACCCATGACGGTGCCTGCACCTGGACCTGGGTGCGTGAGGCCATGCTGGCGGGCCAGTTGAGCGATGAGGAAGCTCAGACCGTTCGGCAAAATGTTGCGGCTGGGATCACCGCTGGGATCACCATCAGCTTTCCGGCAAGTTCCAGCCGGTCCAAAGGCGCAATGGGTCTTATCGCCGATGCCGGGCTTGATCACGTGGCGGTGGACAGGATTTTTGCCGAGCAAGGCAAGGACCTGTTGGCCGTCGCGCATATGATGCATTTGAAAATCATCCAATTCCCGATGACGGGCCGAAAATGCAGCCTTACGGCGCGCCAGCGTGAAGCGCTGGAATGGGTTGCGGATGGCAAGACCAGTCAGGACATCGCTTTGTTGATCGGGGTTTCGCCTGCGATGGTGGAAAAGCACCTGCGGCTGGCACGGGAGGCTCTGGATGTGGGCACCACGGCGCAGGCGGTGGCGAAAGCCTCGCTGATGAACCTGATTTTTCATGTGCAGCCAGCCCCAACCAGCCTGGGAATGGCGGCAAGGTAAGGTTTCCCTTACTTTTACTTGCCGCGGAAAAGCGCAGGATCATCCTTGTTCCGAAGGTCTTGTCATTACTCAGGAACCGCTTGCGGCAAGAGGGTTTATTTCGATCCGATTTTCGCCAGCAAACCCGGCCTGACGTTGGCGCGTCTGGCCACTCCCTGTGGACGGCGCGCCGTGTTCTCGTCGTGCCGTGGCCAACTTGGTGCCGCCTCATCCCCTTGGCGTGGCGCCATGAGGTGCAGTCCCCAGGGCTGCACCTTTTTTCCTGTCTAAATGCAAAAGGGCTGATGAATCCATCAGCCCCCTGCCCGTTAAATTTGCGGAATGGCTCAGCCCTTCAGCCCTTCAGCGTTTTGGCGACTTCTGCGGCGAAGTCCTCTTTCTCTTTTTCGATGCCTTCACCAACACCCATCCGCACAAACCCCATCACTTCAACACCGGCATCCTTGGCGGCTTGCGCCACGGTGATATCGGGGTTCATCACGAAAGCCTGACCCATCAATGTCGATTCCGCGATGAATTTCTTCATCCGGCCCGGAATGATGTTGTTTTGGATAACGGCGTCTGGCTTGGGCTTGGCCGAGGTTGCGTTCTCTTCCATGGCCTTTTGGGTCTGAACCGACAGCTCGCGCGCCAGGATTTCCGGATCAAGATCGGCTTCGGACAGCGCCAAAGGGTTGGTCGCGGCGACATGCATCGCGATTTGCTTGGCGATGCCGTTGTCTTTGCCTTTGACCGCAACCAGAACACCAATCCGGCCAAGGCCATCGGTCACCGAGTTGTGGACATAGGCGGCAACATGGTCGCCCTCAACGGATGCCATGCGGCGCAGGGTCAGGTTTTCGCCGATGGTGGCGATGGTTTCCTGAACCACCAGCTCGACCGGCTGACCGGCAAGATCGGCTTTGCGCAAAGCGTCGATATCGGCGCAGCGCAGCGCGGTCTTGGTGATATCATGCACAACGCGCTGGAAATCAGCGTTCTTGCCAACGAAATCGGTTTCCGAATTCACCTCGACAGCGACGCCCCGGTTGCCCGAGATGGCGACGCCAACAAGGCCCTCAGCGGCCACGCGGTCGGCCTTTTTGGCGGCTTTGGCAAGGCCCTTGGTGCGCAGCCAATCGACGGCCGCTTCCATATCGCCATTAACCTCAACCAAGGCCTGTTTCGCGTCCATCATGCCTGCGCCGGTGCTGTCGCGCAGTTCTTTCACCATTTGTGCGGTGACGGTCATGT
>CBDUEF010000257.1:0-4546 GCA_965366095.1 uncultured Cypionkella sp.
CGATAACGCCGCGCTTGCTCATCGCGCGGGCCCCGGCAGACAGGGTCACGCTGATGATGGCGGGCAAGAGTTCGGGTGAAAGGCCAACCGCCAAAGCCACGGCGAACAGCATGGATTCGACAACCGGCCGGTGCAGCAGCAGGTTCACCGTCAGCACAAAGATGACGATAACCACCATCACCCGGATCAACAGATAGCCGAACTGGCGCACGCCCTTCGCGAAATCGGTCTCTGGCTGACGCGCGCGCAACCGCGCGGCGATGCCCCCAAACTCGGTCTTACGGCCGGTATTGACCGCCAAAACGCGCGCAGAGCCGCTGCGCACTGATGCGCCCATAAACACGCTGTTGGTGCGCTCTGTGATCGGCGCGTCGGCGCGAACCTGTCCTGGCCGTTTTTCGACCGGGAAGGACTCGCCGGTCATGCTCGCTTCGCTGACGAGGAAATCCTGCGCCTCCAGCACCCGGCCATCCGCAGGGATCAGATTGCCCGCAGACAGCAAGATCACGTCCCCAGGCACCATCAGGGTAACCGGGACCGATTGTTCCACCCCATCGCGTAGCACCCGCGCCGTCAGCGCAAGGCGTTTCTTCAACTCTTCGACGGCGTTGGAGGCGCGATATTCCTGAAAGAAACTAAGCAGTGAACTGCCAACCACTATGGCCAGAATGATCCCGGCATCCACCCATTGCTGCAACACCAGCGAAATCGCAGCCGCAAAGGCCAGGATCAACACAAGCGGGCTTTCGAACTGCCGCAGCAAGAGGCGCAGCGCACTCAAGCGCGCGGCCTCCTCAACGCTGTTGGGGCCGACCGTGGCCAGAATCCTCGTCGCCTCGTCAGCCCCCAGACCGACAGGGCCTGATCCGAGCGACTTCATCAAGGCGCGCTGATCTGCGCTCCAATACGGAAATTCCCCCTCGGTCGAAGTCATCCATGCCGCCTATCTTCAACCACGCCAAGCATTGGGGCATCGGAGTCTAACACCGAGTTGGTGAAGCTGCCTACAACGATACTGCGCTGTGCGCCTTTACCTGTCTTGCTTCCGTCCAGCATGGCCCATTCCCTTGCATTTGAAATCTCTAAATATGAGATTAGGTTAACCGATAATGCGCGCAAGTGCGCCCAAACAATTACATGCTACCGTCGCAGCGTTTTGCCGTAATATGATGGATGGCACGTTCAAACAAACTGCAGGAATCATGGAACTTCATTCGAACTTTTCACAGCGTGTTCTCATTCATTCCGCCGAGATGCCTTGGCAGCACTCCCCTTCGGCGGGCGTGGATCGTCGCATGCTGGACCGGATCGGCGGCGAGGTTGCGCGCGCGACGACCATCGTGCGCTTTGCGCCGGGCCACAGCTTTTCGGCGCACACGCATGGCGGGGGCGAGGAATACATCGTTCTGGACGGGGTTTTTCAGGACGAGCATGGCGATTACCCCACCGGCACCTATGTGCGCAATCCGCCCACCTCTCGCCACACGCCCCGGTCTGATGCCGGCTGCACGATCCTCGTGAAGTTATGGCAGTTCGATCCCGCTGATCGCAACCAATTCAGCAAAGACATGGCTGAGGGGTTGGTGTCGGTCGGGGATGGCGTGCGGTCTGCAGAGTTGCACCGCGACGCGCGTGAGGTGGTCAGCTATTTCGAACTCGACTCCGGCGCGGCGCTGCATGTCAATGCGCCGGGCGGGATCGAGGTTTTTGTGCTCAGCGGCAGCCTGGTGGAAAGTGGCGATGCTTTGTGCCAAGGATCCTGGCTTCGTTTGCCCGAAGAGAGGTCCTTTGCGGCAGCAGCAGGCGACGACGGAGCAAAGCTCTGGATGAAAACCGGGCACCTGCGCTTTGTCGCAGCCCCTTTGTAGAGGCTGCCCGATGAAAACCCAGGTGGCCATCATCGGGGGCGGGCTTGCGGGCCTTGCCCTTGCAAGACGGCTTTACGAAACTGGCGTAGATTTTCTGCTTTTCGAGTCACGCAGCCGTTTTGGCGGGCGGATCACAGCGCTGCAAACGCCAAACGGCGCGGTCGATCTGGGGCCGTCGTGGTTCTGGCCGGGCCAGCCACGGATGGCGGCGCTGCTCAAGGCGTTGGGCCTGACCGATTTCGCGCAATATGCGACAGGCGATCAGTGCTATGAGGATGAAACCGGCAGGGTGCATCGCGGCATGGGGTTTGCCTCGATGGAAGGCTCTTTGCGGATCGCGGGCGGGGTTGTTCGGCTGGTCAATGCATTGGTGGCGGGTCTGCCTGCGGATCGTCTGCATAGCAATGTACTGGTCAAGACGGTTGACCAACAGAGCGGCATCCAGCTAGCAAATGGGCAGACATGCACCGCGCAGCACGTTGTACTGGCCCTGCCGCCCCGCATCGCCGCCGGTTTGACGCTGTCGCCCGCCCTGACCCCAGACCAAAAGCGGAGCCTGGAAGCCATCCCGACCTGGATGGCCGGTCACGCGAAGTTTGTCGCAGTGTACGACACACCGTTCTGGCGGGACGCTGGCCTTTCCGGTGATGCCACCAGTAGGCGCGGCCCGATGGCGGAAATCCACGATGCTTCGGGCCCAAACGGCACGCCCGCCGCCCTGTTCGGCTTTCTGGGGCTGCCACCACAGAACCGCACGGGGCGTGCGAAAGAGATCACGGCAGCCGCGCTCGAACAACTGGCCCGCATCTTTGGGGCGCAGGCGATGGTACCCACGGAAGTTGCACTTCAGGATTGGACCTTCGAGCCGGAAACCGCAACAAAGCATGATCTTGTGCCCCTGTCATCGCATCCGGATTACGGCCTTCCCCCGACGCTGTCCGGCCTGTGGGATGGAAGACTTCATTTCGCCTCCACAGAAACGGCGCCGCAGATGGGTGGATATATGGAAGGGGCACTGGCGGTTGCTGAACGTGTGGCAGCTGATTTGAGAAAATCATCAGGCCGGTTGCCCTAAAAAAGCCCAGACGCTTCTGGTTACGTCTTCCTACGGCGCACCATGGTGACACGAATGGCCGGTCTTACGGACGCACTTTCTTTCTGCGACCAATATCCGAGCTGGACAGGCGGCGATCTGACTTGCATCCATGCCATCGCAGCGTCAGTCCGGACTTCTCAATCCACTCGCGCACCTATAAGCTTGTCCAATTCTAGTGTTAGTGAGAAAGCCGTGATCGACACGTCCCGTTTTTTATCAGATCTTCATCACCTCCGCAGCTTCGGCGCGCAGGGCACCGGTGTGATCCGCCCGGCCTATTCCGCACCCGACCTTGCGGCGCGTGATTGGCTGGCAGGACGGATGGCCGAGGCCGGATTGGCTGTCCATTTCGACGCAATGGGCAATCTTTTTGGCTTGGCCCCGGCTCCGTCGCTTTTGCTTGGGTCGCATTCGGACACGCAACCGACCGGCGGCTGGCTGGATGGGGCGCTGGGGGTAATTGCCGCGCTGGAAATTGCGCGGGCGTCGCGCGCGACGGGCGGGCCTGCCATCTCGGTCGTGTCCTTTCAGGATGAAGAGGGCCGTTTTGGCGGAACCACCGGGTCGGCCGTGTGGTCCGGCCTGCTGCCTTTGGCCGAGGTGGATTCTATCCTCGACACTGACGGGGTGTCGCTGTCTGAGGCGCGGCGTTTGTTGGGGGATCGTGTTGGCCGCGATGTGGACCCGGCGCAGTTCACGGGCTTCATCGAACTGCATATCGAACAAGGGCCGACGCTGGATACTGCGGGCGAACAGATCGGCGTGGTCACCGATATCGTCGGCTACCGCGAAGCAATGCTGACGCTTACGGGGCAGCAGAACCACGCGGGCACAACGCCAATGGCGCTGCGGCGGGATGCCTTTCAGGGACTGTCAGCCTTCAACGCGCGTCTGAACGACCGGTTGCGCAATGTCGTCACGCCACAATCGGTTTGGACCATTGGCCATGTGACGGTCGCACCCAATGCCGCTTCCATCGTTCCGGGCCAGGTTCGGTTTTCGGTGCAATGGCGCGACGGGGACAAGGACCGGCTTGGGCGGATGCAGGCGGTGGTCGGGGCGACGCTCGCACAAGTGGCCGCCGAGATGGGCCTTGCGGCCGAAATCGGGCCAATTTTGTCTCTGGACCCAACCGCAATGGACGCCACTTTGCGTGCAACACTGGAGGCTGCGGCCGAGGTGGTCGCTCCAGGTCGTTGGCGCCGCATGCCGTCAGGCGCGCTGCATGACGCGACAAATGTGGCCCGCCTGATGCCGGTGGCCATGCTTTTTGTGCCCTCGATCAACGGGATCAGCCATGCGTTTGAGGAAGACACCGATGAGGTTGATCTGGTGGCTGGCCTCCATGTGTTGGCACAAGCTGTTGGCGTTAACCGCTAGTATTACCGACGAAACGCTAGGACGATAGATGACGTGCGGTTTTAGGGACCAGACCATAGAAAAGAAATTTCCGATCTTTTGTCAATTTTGAAGAACTGCAAATTAATGCGATCCAAGTTAGACACTCACCCCAAATATCCGCCCGACGCCCGCCGTGATCGCCATAGCGGCGGCGCCCCAAAAAAGGACGCGCGCTGTTGCC
>CBDUEF010000258.1:0-4533 GCA_965366095.1 uncultured Cypionkella sp.
GAGTTCACCAAGGGGGTCATGACCGTAGACATCGACTTGCGTGACTTTAACGTAGGCAGCGCGGTAAAGGGCACACTGACGGATCGTCACATCTACGACATCAACGGCAACGAAATCACCGCCGCAGAAATTGCAGCACTGAATGCAAAATATAACCCCGATGGTCGAGACCCCAGCCCGATGACGGTATTGCCGGATGTTCAATTCTACATCGGTCCCGGCACGATTGACGGCAATGGCGAGATGCAAGGCAACCTTGGCAGCAATATCAATGATTACCGGGGACCGGGACCGGGCTATAGTCAACTGGCGTTCGAAACCGGGAAATATTACGCGCTTGTCTCCGGCGATGCCGCTGATGAAATCGTAGGTATCATCGTTATCAAGTCAGAGAGCGCCCGTGTTGACGGGGCAACAGTGCGCGAAACCGGCGGCTTTTTGCTTTACCGCCCATGACGCTGGATATGCACAAGTTCGGGCGTGCGCTGCTGATCGCCTTGGCGCTGTTCAACGCCCATCCGATACAGGCCAAGCCGGTTACGCTTGGCTTTGAGGATATGAAAAAAGCCACCTTCTTGCTCTTGCGGCAAGGCGATCCTGGCAAAGCACTAAATTTTGCCAATGCTTTGCTGCAAGACGCACCCGATGACAGCACTGTGCTGGCGCTGAAATCGCGCGCCCTGCGCGATCTGGGCCGCAACCGCGAGGCCGTTCAAATCGCCCGCCTGTCCTGGCACAACGCCAAGACCCAGCCCGAAAGCTATGGCGCTGCGATGTCGGTTGCACAGGCGCTTGCCTCGTCGGGCAACAAATTCACCGCCCAACTCTGGCTGCGCCGCGCGGCAGAGCATGCGCCAAACCCTGTGGCCCGCCAGATTGCCGTAGCCGATTTCAACTATGTGCGCGGGCGCAGTAAACTCGCGCTGCAATTTGACGCCTCACTTCAGCCCAGTTCCAACGTCAACAACGGTTCTTCCTCGGCGATCCTGAATTTTCTCGGCCTGCCCTTCGTGCTTTCTGGCGATGCGCAGGCGCTTTCCGGCCTTGAGGCTTCGGTGGGCATGACGGCGCGCTATACTCTGACCGAAAGCAGCACCGCCAAAACCGCATTGCGCTTTGCGGTGACGCAAAAGCTGGTGCAGCTTTCGGCGGATGCGCGCGCCCAGGCCCCCACGGCGCGCAATGGCGATTACGCCTATGGCGGCATTGAGGTCGGGCTGGATCACAACCGCAAGCTGGCAGCGATTGGCGCAGAAGCTTCTGCTGGCCTCAGTTTTGGGAAGAACTGGTCAGGAGGCGATCCTCTGAGCAACTACGTGCGGCTTGATCTGGGGCTGAACAAGGCATTTACACCTGCTTGGCTGGGATCGGTCAAACTGGGGGTCGAGCGTCAGGACAGGCTTGATTTTGTCAACCGTTCGGCCAGTATTGGCACACTTGGTTTCGGTCTGCGCCACGCCTTGGGCAATGGCGACCAGATCACACTGGCGGTGACCGGTCAGAATGTGCAATCTGCCTCGGGCAATATTGATCATCAGGGGCTAAGCGCCTCATTGGACTATGCGCGCGGAAAGCCCGTTCTGGGAACCAAGCTGCGCGCGGGCCTATCAGTGGAAACCGCAGATTATGCCGTCTCGCCCTATTCGATCAAAGGCCGCGAAGATCTGACCCTTGGGGCCAATATATCGATGGCGTTTGAGAAGATCGACTATATGGGCTTCATCCCCGTGATGAGCATTCAAGCCAGTCATACAGAGTCGAATATCGAGCTTTATCAAACCAACAGTCTTGGCATTGGCCTCTCGATCCAGTCGAAATTCTGACGCCCCCTCGCAATTGCATCGAATTGGGCTATGATTGCCAAAGCAATAAAGAGGAGCCGCCAATGACAATCCGCTATCTTCATACCATGGTTCGCGTGCTGGACCTTGAGAAATCCATGGCGTTTTTCCGCCTTTTAGGGTTGGAGGAAACCAAACGCTGGGACAATGAGGGCGGGCGCTTCACGCTGGTGTTCATGTCCGCTCCAGGTCAGCCCGATTGCCCCGTCGAACTCACCCATAACTGGGACGGCGACACTGGCCTGCCCAGCGACAGCCGCCATTTCGGCCATCTTGCCTATGAGGTTGATGACATCTACGCCACCTGCGCGCATTTGCACGCCAATGGCGTGCTGATCAACCGCCCGCCGCGCGATGGGCATATGGCCTTTGTGCGCTCGCCCGACCATATCTCGATCGAGCTGTTGCAAAAGGGCGAGTCCCTGCCCGCCGCCGAGCCGTGGATATCTATGCCCAACACTGGCCATTGGTAGGCTAAAGCGACCAAATCCCCAGCGTGTCGGGGCCAAGTGCCTCGACATGCCGCAGCTTGGGGCGCGGGGCATCCGACAGCGCGCCAAGGTTCAGGCTGGCCACCGCAGACAACCCATCCGCCCCCAGCACCAGCCCCGCCGAAAACAGCGCCAGATCATCCACCAGCCCGGCGCAGATAAGACTGGCGGCCAGAGTGCCGCCGCCTTCGCATAAAATCCGTGTCAGCCCTTGGCCCGCCAAAAGGCGCAAAGCGGCGCCGGCGTCGATGCTGGCCCTCGACAGCGCAACCTCTTGCAACACCGCCCCGGTTGCCGCCCATGCGTCACGGGCCACCAACGGCGCATCCGGCCCATGTAAAACCCAAACCGACGCGCCGCCCGCCCCCAAGCGGCTGTGCGGGCTGTGGCGCAGATGCGTGTCGAGCAAAACGCGAATTGGCTGATGCACCGCCCCCAAATCGCGCACCGTCAGATCAGGATCATCGGCCAAAGCCGTGCCCACACCGATCATCACCGCATCATGGCTCATCCGCATCAGATGCACCCGCCGCCGCGCCAAAGGCCCGGTCAGCCAGCGGCTTTCCCCGCTTGCGGTGGCAATTCGCCCGTCCAGCGAGGCCGCGAGTTTCAGGGTGACAAACGGCAAGGCTTGCGTGACTCGCTTCAAAAATCCAGCATTGGCGCGGCTGGCCTCGTCCTGCAAAACCCCCTCAACCACCATGATTCCAGCCTCGCGCAGCATCTGATGCCCACGCCCGGCCACGCGCGGATCGGGATCGGTCAGCGCGGTGACAACCCGCGCCACCCCCGCCGCGATCAGCGCCTTGGCGCAAGGCGGGGTCTGGCCATGATGCGCGCAGGGCTCCAGCGTCACATAGGCCACCGCCCCCCGCGCGCCCGGCCCCGCCTGCTGCAAAGCCATGGTTTCGGCATGGGGCCGCCCGCCCCTTTGCGTCCAGCCCCGGCCCAACACCACACCCTCTTTCACAATCACACAGCCTACCGCCGGATTGGGCCAGACAGACCCAAGACCCCGCGCGCCAAGGCGCAGGGCATGGGCCATGTGATCGGTATCGCTCACTCTTCCGGCAGCGCGCCGGGACGCAGCTCTGATACAAAGCGGTCGAAATCATCCGCCGCCTGGAAGTTCTTGTAAACACTGGCAAAGCGCACATAGGCCACGGTATCGATCCGGGCCAGCGACTCCATCACGATCTCACCGATCACCTTCGAAGATATATCGGTATCGCCAAGGCTTTCGAGCCGCCGCACAATGCCCGAAATCATCTGATCAATCCGCTCGGGGTCAATCGGGCGTTTTTGCATGGCGATGCGGATCGAGCGTTCCAGCTTGGTGCGATCAAAATCCTCGCGCTTGCCAGAGGATTTCACCACCACCAGATCGCGCAATTGCACCCGCTCATAGGTGGTAAACCGCCCGCCACAGGCCGGGCAAAACCGCCGCCTGCGGATGGAGACATGATCTTCGGCCGGGCGACTGTCTTTAACTTGGGTATCGACGTTCCCGCAGAATGGGCAGCGCATTGGCTCCCTCCTTGCTTGTTGTTTGTTTACTGCCTCGTCTCCCGGCTATCTTGCCGAGTTATCCACAGACCCTAGCGCCAAACCCCAAGGCTCGGCTAGTGGCTGAAATTTACCCACGAGATATAGTGGCAAAACTGTTGCGGGCAGGACTCATGTCTTGGCTCACCAAACCGTGAGGTGACGGGGCGATGTTGTGGGTTAGTTTTGGGTTCTGCAAAAAGCGGAGGGCGCGATGGAAATGAACAAACGGCTTACGGCCAAGGATTTCAGCCCAGAGCTGTTGCAGCTTTATGACTTTTACGCAGATGGCCGGATCAGCAAACGCGCAGCGGTTTTGGTGGTGCATGAAAATCGCGGGCTGAACCCCTAGATTGAGGATGTGGCCGCCGCTTGGCCAAAGCCGGGTTTCTGGCGCTGGCCCCGGATGGGTTAACCTCGGTCGGCGGCGGAACTGGCCTGGGGGCGGACGGTGGATTTTTTCAAGAAAACCCTTGCCCAGGGCGCGGCTCTAACGCCCGGTCAGCCAATTGCCAAAGGCCGCAAAGCGTGATGGCGCGATTCCCAACCGGGTTTCGCGCCGATCCGCGATATGCAAAAGCCGATACATCAGATGCACCCCCAGCCAGCGCAGCGGCTCAGGTTCCCATTTACGCACCCTCCGATTGACCCAAGGC
>CBDUEF010000259.1:0-4528 GCA_965366095.1 uncultured Cypionkella sp.
AGCCCGTCACCGTGACCAAGCCGGAAAATTCCAGCATCCGGCCGTCCAAGGAAGGGGAGCAGCGCAACCCAAGGACGGACTCTTGATAGGAACGCGGGACGAGCGGCGGGGCAGGTCAAACCCATTGAAATTGCTGCATACCAAAACCTGTCGCACATGGCGCGCGCCCTAGAGTGACGCCGCGTTTCAGGTGACAGCCGCGTTCCGAACGGCCATTCTTGGCCAAAGCGAAAGGACCGCCATGACCGCCTATCCCCATCTTCTCGCCCCCCTTGATCTCGGCCACATCACCTTGAAAAATCGCGTTTTGATGGGCTCGATGCATACCGGCCTGGAAGAAACGGGCGACTGGAACCGGGTGGCGGAATTTTACGCAACCCGCGCCCGTGGCGGGGTCGCGCTGATGGTGACGGGCGGCATGGCCCCCAATCCCGAAGGCGGCGTTTTTCCCGGTGCCGCTGGCCTTTTCACGCCCCAAGACATCCTCAACCACCGCCTCGTTACCGATCGTGTCCACGCTAACGGCGGCCTGATCGCCATGCAGATCCTCCACGCCGGCCGCTACGCCTATTCCAAGAGTTGCGTGTCCGCCTCCGCCGTGAAATCGCCAATCTCGCCCTTCGTTCCGCAAGAGCTTGATGAGCTAGGCATCGAAAAGCAAATCACCGATATCGTCACCGCCGCCACCCGCGCCCGTGAGGCGGGGTATGACGGGGTAGAGGTGATGGGATCGGAAGGCTACTTCCTGAACCAGTTTCTCGTCACCCATGTAAACCGGCGCACCGACCGTTGGGGCGGAGGCTATGAAAACCGCATGCGCCTGCCCGTCGAGGTGGTCCGTCGGGTTCGTCAGGCCGTTGGCCCCGATTTCATCCTGATCTACCGGATCAGCTTGATTGACCTGATCCCCAACGGCTCCAGCTGGGACGAGGTCATTGCTCTCGCCCACGCCATAGAGGCGGCGGGGGCGAGCATCTTGAACACCGGCATCGGCTGGCACGAGGCCCGCGTGCCCACCATCGCCACCTCGGTTCCTCGCGCCGCCTTTGCCGACCTGACCGCGCGTCTGCGCCCCGAGGTGGGCATTCCGGTGATCGCGTCAAACCGGATCAACACTCCGGATGTGGGCGAGTCTCTGTTGGCCGCTGGCTTTGCTGACATGATTTCGATGGCGCGGCCATTTCTTGCTGACCCTGATTTCGTTGCCAAGGCGGCGGCAGGCAAGGCCGCCGAAATCGCACCCTGCATCGCATGCAATCAAGCCTGTCTTGATCACACCTTCTCGGGCAAACTGTCTTCGTGTCTGGTCAACCCTCAGGCCTGCCACGAGACAATCCTGACTTACGAACCAGCCAGCGTTTCCAAATCGGTCGCTGTTATCGGGTCGGGGCCCGCCGGAATGATGACGGCACTCGTCGCCGCAAAGCGGGGGCATCGGGTGGTTTTATTTGAACGCTCAGATCGGCTGGGCGGTCAATTGAACCTTGCCCGCAAGGTGCCCGGGAAGGAAGAGTTTGACGGGCTGGTGGATTGGTTTACCGGCTCGGTGGCGCGGGCCGGGATCGAAACCCGGCTGGGCGTGTTGGCAGGGGTTGAGGAGTTGCGGGACTTTGATGAGGTGGTCGTGGCCACAGGGGTGGCGCCGCGCGATCCGGGGATAGCCGGGCAAGAACGGGCGTTGGGCTATGCGGACGTTTTGAACGGGGCGCAGGTTGGGCAGCGGGTCGCGGTGATTGGGGCCGGGGGGATCGGGTTTGATGTCGCCGAGTTTCTGGTTTCCGGGGGCCATTCGGTTGCGCAGGACAAAGCTGGCTGGCGGCGGGAATGGGGGGTCGGAGACCCGGCCGATGTTGCTGGGGGGCTGGTTGAGGCCAAGCCGGGCCCGGCTGCGCGCCAGGTTTGGCTTTTGCAGCGCAAGAATGAAAAGCTGGGCCGGCATCTGGGCAAGACGACGGGCTGGATACATCGGGCTGCTTTGCAGATGAAGGGAGTAACGATGATCGGGGGGGTGGCCTATCTGGGGATCGAAGAGGGGGGGCTTTTGATCAGTCGGGACGGGCAGGAAGAATTGCTAAAGGTGGATCAGGTGGTTTTATGTGCCGGGCAGGTGCCCGAGCGAGGGTTGGCGGATCAGTTGAAGGCTGCAGGTATCGCCGCGCATGTGATCGGCGGGGCCGATGTGGCGGCTGAATTGGATGCCAAACGGGCGATTGATCAAGGCGCGCGATTGGCGGCTGGATTTTAGGGCGTTCACCTGTGCGACGCTTTTAGACCCGTTATATATCAACATGTTAGGAATCGTCATTCACGATTTCTTAACTTTTTCCGGTCGATATTTACAGAGACAGATTGTGATATCCGGTTGATCTTTGCGCCAGAATCACACGGCTTGACCATGGCGAACCCTAACGCGCTGCACGTTGTTGAACACAAGATCGCTGTCGAGATGGCAAAGCCTGCGCGGGCCTAAGCCAAAAGGCCATCTATGGCCAATTTTATCGGCCCCATCGGCTTGGCATTCGATCCCCAAGCCTTGAGGAAATCTCCTTGCGGACCAAGCAGGATTTTGTTGAAATTCCAGCCCGGCGTAAAGCCCTGCGTGGCGCGCACCCATGCGTAAAAGGGATGCACCTTGGCTTTTGCGACATGTTCGATTGTGGTCATCGGCAAGGTCAGATCATAGTTCAAAGCACAAAACTCTTTCACCGCGGTGTTGGAGGCGAGCTCTTGATTGAAATCGTCCGACGGCACGGCCAGAATCACCGCCCGCTGTCCGTAGAAATCCGAAAGAGCCTGCAAATCGCTGTATTGCGGCGTATATCCACACATCGAGGCAGTATTGACGACCAGCACCGGCTTGCCGCGCCATGAGCTTGTGTCATAGCTTCCGCCATCAATCGAATTGAAAGTAAAGCTGGGCTGCGAAGCTGCCGCAAACAACGGCGCAACCGACAGGCCCACAAAAGCTCCGGCGGTGCCGGAAAGGATTTGGCGACGGTTCAGCATCTTTGACATCCTTTTGGTTTGTCAGTGATACGCAAGCCGGGGCAAAATGGATCAATTGCGGATGGTATCGCCCCTTTGCAGGGTGGGAAACAGCTCGATCACATCACCGCCGACAATGCCGTCGGGGTGCTTGCCCGCGATGATCTGGGCGGCGGCGCGGCCGATTTCCAAGCGGCAGGCGTCCATCGTGGCCAGTTTGCGTGGCAGACCATCAAGAAGCTCGACACCATTAAACCCGGCCAGCCCAATTTTCCCCGGCACGTCAAGACCCGCCGCAAGACAATACAACAGCCCCCCGGCGCCGATCATGTCATTGGAATAATACAGGAAATCGACATGGGGCGAACGTGCCAACACGGCTTCGGTCATCTCACGGCCCTTGAGCAGGGCAGAGCCCCCCGAGTAAAACTCGCGGTCCACCAAGGACAGCCCGGCCGAGGCCAGCACTTCCTCAAAACCTTCAAGGCGCTTGCGGGCGCGGTGATCATTTGGCATCATGGTGCCAAGAAACGCGATGTTGCGATACCCGGCGGCGATGATGGTTTCCGCCATCTGACGACCGGCGCGACGGTGGGAAATGCCCACAGCGGAATCAATTGCCGGGCCGTCAATATCCATAATCTCGACGATTGGCACCCCCGCCTGCGCCATCATCGCACGCGCAGCGGCACTATGCTCCAACCCGGCGATGATCAGACCCGAGGGGCGCCATGACAACATCTCATAGATCACGGCCTCTTCGCGATCAGGCGAATAGTTGGTCACTCCGACCACAGGTTGCAGGCCAGTGTCTTCCAGTTCGTTTGAAATCCCGGTCAATACTTCGGGAAAGACCATGTTCGACAAGGAGGGGATGACCACACCCACCAGATTGACGCGTTGGCTGGCCAGAGCCCCGGCAATCTTATTCGGGACATAGCCGAGGGTGCGCGCCGCTTCGAGCACCTTTTCCCGCGTGTTTTCCGAAACCTCGCCCCGATTGCGCAACACGCGGCTGACTGTCATTTCGCTGACACCCGAAGCCTCGGAGACATCGCGCAGGGTCAGAGTGCGGCGAGGATCGGCACTGGGTGGTTTGCTCACGGTGAGATTGGCCTTATGAAATGAACTTTTCCTTTGTTAGAGCGTTTTGAAGGTGATTTGAATTGAAATTAGCTGGTCCTGCCCTCGATCGACGGCGAAATGCGCAAATTGGATCGGCTTTATCCGGTTTTTGCACCGGATAGGTGCTTGGCCCGGTCTGCAGCCAGCGATATTTCAGCGCCAACTGCCTTGGCTTGATGTGGTGGAGCGCGTCGAGAAGGCGTTCAAGCCGGACCCTGCAGAGCGGGAGGGGAGGGCCAAAAGTCACTCCCGCTTTGCGCAGCTGGAGCGCGGTCGCATGAAAAGGGTAGGGAGGCGAACGGGGCCTCAGGCGGGGGGACAGGCGGCACACCTTTGCATCGACGGCTCTGGCTGCTTGACGGTAAGGTCGCGCATGCACTTACTAAGGTTGACCCGTTTCACAAACCGTTTTACCAAG
>CBDUEF010000260.1:0-4505 GCA_965366095.1 uncultured Cypionkella sp.
CGTCCCCATCGCCGTTCGGTATGGACACATATAGCCCGGGGATCGTGGCGCGATTGGGGCGCAGATGAGGAATTTTCGCGCAATTCTAGATAGTTTTGAAACAGCGCGTTTGCCTTTTGGAAACGAAGGCTTGGCGGGGATGCCTGGCTCAAAAGGAAAGGCCGCGTCCATTTCTGGACGCGGCCAAACCTGAGAGTGGATCGTTTGAAACGATTATGGGGTAACGGTCGAGGTGTAGCCCGAAGAACGGCCCGACACGTCGGTTTTCACTTTGCCGGCCAGCGTCTCGATGCCGCCACCAACGGTGGTCATGACCACCATGCCCAGGCCTACGATGGCTGCGGTCAGCACGACCCAGTCAACAGTCACGGCGCCGGATTCGTCATTTTTGAAGTTCTTGAAGATGTTCAACAGTTTCATGGTGTGTCCTATTCTCAGGAGTTGATCTCGGTTTGCAACCGCTCCGGGTCCGTTCGGGGTTGGCCTCTGTTCCGTCCCCATCGCCGTTCGGTATGGACACATATAGCCCGGGGATCGTGGCGCGATTTTGGTGAGGGCAGGGCGTTTTTCGGAAATTGCAGATTATCGAAGAAATTTGATTAAGTGTCTGTTTTAAAATATAATTTTATGTCTCTATGGTTCGGTTTCGTGTCTGTTAGCGTTGCAGGAACGTCGATTTTCGCGCAAAAGCCATATTTTGATCCGTAAAAACTGTGCTGGCAGGCGATTTTGCTGCATGGTGTCTATAATAATAATAAAGAGCAGTCACATCCGATGAGAAAAGAGGCAGTCCTTTTGGGCCTGTGCCTTGGCTTAGTGGCCGAATCCCTGCCCGCCTTGGCCGAGGGAGTGGCCGATTTCACCTTCAAGCGGGTGAAAGTCGGCGAGTCGCGGCCGGGCAAGAGAATCACGGTGCAGATTGATCCTGCCGAACAGGCGCGGATCATGGCGGCGCTGCCCAAGGTGGAGGCCAACCCCGAGCATCCCGCCCAAACGCCTGCGCCCAATACCGGGCCGCTGGCGCCGGTGGCCCCGACCACAGCGCGCTATGACTGGTTCTGGAACACGGTGCCTGTTGGGCAGGATGCGGCGGATGGGCGATTCCCGCTGGCTTTGGCAACCCTGTCGCAGGGGCCGGGCGGCGCGCAGGTTGCGGCCCCACGGTTGCAAAACATGCAGGGCATTGCCGGGAAATACGGCACCGAGATTTTGAAGGCGACCATCAATACCAATGTCTCCCCCGCGCTGGTGCTGGCGGTGATGGGGATCGAGTCCGGCGGGCAGGCTGATGCCGTCAGCTCTGCCGGGGCAACGGGGCTGATGCAGTTGATCCCGGCCACTGCCACGCGCTTTGGAGTCACCGATTCCACCGACCCGGTGCAGAATATCAAGGGTGGGGTGGCCTATCTGGATTGGCTGATGACTGAATTCAACCGCGATCCGGTGATGGTGCTGGCGGCCTATAACGCGGGCGAGGGCGCGGTAAAGGCCAATGCCGGCGTGCCACCTTTTGCCGAAACCCGCGATTACGTGCCCAAAGTGCTTGCCGCCTGGCAGGTGGCGCAAGGGCTTTGCATGTCACCACCGGAGTTGGTGAGTGACCCTTGTGTGTTCAAGGTGATTTCGGCAAGCAATTAGCGATGTGGTGGCCGCTGTGGGAATCGAACCCACACGGGCGAAGCCCGAGGGATTTTAAGTCCCTTCCGTCTACCAATTTCGGCAAGCGGCCACTTTGTCTGTCATAAGCGCTGGCTGATTTCGCCTCAAGCTCCTTTTCGTCGCCCCGCGCTGCGTTGCGGCAATTGACTTGGGAGGATTCCGTGGCTCTTATGCGGCGCATGGACATGCGAAGGGGGCCCCATGAAGAAAATCTATCCCAATGCGGCGGCGGCGTTGGACGGTGTGCTGTTTGACGGTATGCTGATCGCATCCGGTGGTTTTGGTCTTTGTGGCATTCCCGAATTGCTGATTTCGGCCATTCGCGACGCTGGGACCAAAGGGCTGACAGTGGCATCAAACAACGCGGGCGTGGATGGGTTCGGGCTTGGCGTGCTGCTGGAAACCCGGCAAGTCAAGAAAATGATCTCGTCTTATGTCGGTGAGAATGCCGAATTCATGCGCCAATATTTGAGTGGCGAGCTGGAGCTGGAGTTCAATCCGCAGGGCACTTTGGCCGAGCGGATGCGGGCGGGCGGGGCAGGTATCCCCGGCTTTTACACCAAAACTGGCGTTGGCACGGTGATTGCCGAGGGCAAGGATGTTAAGAATTTCGACGGTCAGGACTATATCCTTGAGCGTGGGATCGTGGCGGACCTGTCGATTGTAAAGGCGTGGAAGGCCGATCCGTCGGGGAATCTGGTGTTTCGCAAGACCGCGCGGAATTTCAATCCTCCTGCGGCGACCTGTGGCAAGATTTGCGTGGTTGAGGTGGAAGAGATTGTGCCTTTGGGGGCGCTTGATCCGGATTCGATCCATCTGCCCGGTATTTATGTGCATCGGATTGTGCAGGGCCAGCATGAGAAACGGATAGAGCAGCGCACGGTTCGCAAGAAGGAGGCTGTGTGATGTGGGATCGCAATCAAATGGCGGCACGCGCCGCGCAAGAGCTGCAAGACGGTTGGTATGTGAACCTTGGGATCGGCATTCCGACTTTGGTGGCGAACTATATCCCCAAAGGGGTTGAGGTGACGCTGCAATCGGAAAATGGGATGCTCGGGATGGGGCCTTTCCCGTTTGAGGGTGAGGAAGATGCCGATCTGATCAACGCGGGCAAGCAGACCATCACCGAACTGCCGCAGACGGCGTTTTTCGATTCGGCGCAGAGCTTTGCGATGATTCGGGGTGGCAAGATCGCGATGGCGATTCTGGGCGCGATGGAAGTGGCGGAAAACGGCGATCTGGCGAATTGGATGATCCCCGGCAAGCTGGTCAAGGGCATGGGCGGGGCGATGGATCTGGTGGCCGGCGTGGGCCGCGTGGTGGTGGTGATGGATCACACCAGCAAACACGGCGAGTCCAAGGTGTTGAAATCCTGCACTTTGCCGCTGACGGGCAAGGGTGTGGTTGACCGCATTATCACCAATCTTGGCGTGCTGGATGTGGTGCCGGGGGGCCTGAAGATTGTCGAATGTGCCGAGGGCGTGAGCGAGGCCGAATTGCGCGCGGCGACTGAGGCGACCATCGTCTAGCGGGTGCTGGGGCGTGACTTTGATCATGCCCTAGCGCATTCCAAGCCCTGCTTTCATCAAGGTTTTGCGCAAAGGGGCCAAGGAATAAAGCGCATTGAGCCCGGCTGCCCGCAAATCGCGCAGGGTAGGAGACCCCAACATCGAGATACGGTTCAGTGCATCAATGCCACTGACCCTCACCTTTACTTCAAGGTGGCGGCGCTTGGCATAGGCCGACAGCATCGCGGCGCTGCCCAGATCATGCTTGGCCGCAAGGTCCAAAAGCGCGGCCAGATCGGCCAGACTCATGTTCAGCCCCTGCGCACCAATCGGCGGCACCACATGCGCGGCCTCTGCCATCAGGGCCAGCCTTTCGCCCACCATTTCGGCCGCGATTTGCGAGATGATTGGCCAGACTGATCGGCGCGAGGCCAAGGTAAGCGGGCCAAGAACCTGACAGGATCGCAGGTTCATTGCGGTCTCAAACTCGGTCACCGGCAGATCCAAAAGGCGCGCAACTTCGGGGCCGCGCTCCATCCAGACCACGGCAGAACAGGGCGAACCGTCGCGATCTGGCAAGGGCACAAGGGTGAATGGGCCACCCGAGCGGTGAATCTCGGTCGAGACATTATGATGCGGAATCAGATGGGTGACAAAAAAAGCCAGCGCCTTTTGGCCGTAGCGCATTGTTTTTACAGATATTCCCGCCGCATCACGCATGGTTGAGGCGCGACCATCGGCGGCAATCACCAGTTTGGCCGAGACGCGACGGCCATCCGAAAGCCGCACCAACGCCTGCTCGCTGCGGGTCATCAAAGCCGTGGTGGCAATGCCGGGCAGGAACAGGACATTCGGCAACTCGCCCAACCGCGCCAGCATTTCCCGGCGCAACAGCCAATTGGGCAGGTTCCAGCCAAAGGGCTGATCGGAAATATCGGCGGCGATAAAATCCTTGATCACACGCGGCTCGGCGATGGGGCCGCCGGCGTCGATGATGCGCATGATCTGCAAAGGCGCGGCATTGGGGGCAAGGCGATCCCAGAGACCCGCCGACTGCAGCACCGGGATCGAGGGTTGCAAGAAAGCGGTTGTGCGAAGATCGGCACTGGCATCGATATCATTGGTGACGGGTGGACTGGGATCGGCGCAAATCACCCGATACCCGGCCGAGCCAAAGGCCGCAGCCGCGGTTAAACCTGCCACGCCGCCGCCGGAAATCAGGATATCGGTGTCGATTGGGTTCATGTTCTGCCCCGTTTGTCCAAGGGCAATCTAGCCCTGTGGGTGCAGAAAGCGAAGCGGCAAAGCGCCGCGCCGCTGGGTCAGAATGGCCAGGAG
>CBDUEF010000261.1:0-4489 GCA_965366095.1 uncultured Cypionkella sp.
AGTGAGGAAAGTCCCGGCACCACCACGGGTCGGGGCATATCTTCTTCAGCGCGCTGTTTTCGCCTTGGATGCGATCTCGGTTTCGGGTGCCGTGGCAGTTCTGGCCGATACGATCGTACCTTTCGGCTCGGGCGCGCTCCACCGCGGAATTGTCAATTTACCATCAAGCCTTCGTCCGGGAAGTCGCCGGTCGCCCGGCGTGTCAAACGAGTCCGTCCCAAGGCCCAAACCCGTACCAGCATGCGTGGCGTCAGAAGACCCACTCAGATCAAAGCCGGGCCTGTCGATCTTGTGAACGGCGTCGTCGGCGACACGGGGCTCGTCTTGTGGCGGCTTCTTGGGGTCCGCCTTGCCAACGACATCGCTCGCTGCCGTCGACGTAGGCGAATTGGTAGTTTTCAGCTCATCTTTCATAGCTTTGTTCCTTCGGAGTTCTCGTGGACTTAAACCCTTTCACCACGGCAAAAGGCGCATCACGCAGGCCAGTGGGATGAGACCGTGCATTGGCCAGTGAAGGCCTCCGGCAGGCGCGGCAGTGGGGGACAACTGACCTCTCACCGTCAGAACGTTCCCGATGCCATTCCGACACCTTCATCCTAGATCATCGGCCTGGCCCGTGCGCTGATACAGATCAGCTCAACAGCTTCGATGTCAGGTCGCCTGATTGAGATTTCCTGCGGCCAGCATCCCGTCGCCTTGGCCGCGCCTATGGGCTGCTGCCCATACCCGGCATTTGTAAAAGTACTGTCGACATGAATATGGGGCACAAAGTCAGGATCGAAACCCTCACCGCACGGTGACGAGCGCATTGCGGGAACAAATTCGCTTCTGTGTAGTTGTATTATGATTGGTATCAGTGCAGCGCCGACCTTGTGTGCTATCCTCAAAGCTCAGTAAACAGGAGATACCGATGGCCGCACTTCCTTTTAATAGCGCGCGGATCGAAGAATTGGTTTTGCGGCTCAACGCCGTGACGGCGAAGGAGGGAACCGTTATTCCCGACCTTGGCGGCAACGCATCGGACGACGAGATCGCCGTAACGCTGCAAGAGACCGAGGGCGATCTCAGTCGTGATGAGATCACGCAAGAGATCGAAAGCATGAACGACGAGCAAAAGGATGGGCTGGTGGCGCTGTTCTGGATAGGACGTGGCGACGCGGAACCCCGCGAATGGGAGCAGACCAAGGCACTTGCCCGGCAACAGCACGACGGATTGGTGAGCCGATACCTACTTGGTCAACCCGACGCCGGCGAATTCCTGACGGAAGGTCTTGAAAAGATGCTGGAGTATGGTGTCGACTGATGCGGGAGTCAGTCCTTTTGGCCGCGTGACAATCGGGGTTCGCCGTCGCACAAATCTTCTGCCCAAGGGTCTGAAGCAATGGACGCCCCCCTCTCGGTTCGAGCTTGTCGAAATCCTGCTGATCTTCACAGCCACGTTCAGTTGGATCAATATCAGACTGGCGCTTTTACCTCATATCTTAGGGCTGCTTGTCATGGGGCTTGGCGCTTCGCTGTCCCATCCCGGATTCGAGGCTGATATGATCGCAGACCTGATGCCCGCCACGCAGTTGGAGGTCGATGCCACCCCCGTGTCGCAGGCCCAGCTTGGCACCCAGAACTGGGAAGTGACACGAGGGGCAAAGGAGGCAGTCAGGTCTGTTGGCATGGCAGCAGCGGTAAAGCCTGTTCGGCGGCAATGATCGTTCTGACATCTGCGGCGGGAATGACCCCCAGAGTAACGGTGCGGCCAATGACCATGCCGGGCGTGCCGTAAAATCCGAATACCCCAGCAATAGCGCGAGCCTGATCCAGTGCCGTTTCAATCTCGGGGCGCTGCATGTCGGCAACCAATTGTGGACCATCCAACCCGATGCTTTCAGCAATTGATTGCAAATGATTCAGGTCCGTTACCATCCGATTTCGCGTCAGTCGATCATGCATCGCGGCATAGGCGCCCTGACGTTCGGCGGCCAAGACCGCCTTGCTTGCTGTGGTTGAAGCAGCCCCCAGCAGTGGCAGTTCGAACCGGACGATGCGCAGAATGCCAGGGTTGGCCGTTTGATAATCTGTGAGGATCGCATCAAGTACGCGACAGTTCGGGCAGTTGAAATCCGAAAAGAAAGCAACCGGAATTCGCTGATCGTTGGTCTGCCCAAACAGGGCGCTGCAGGGGTCTGCACGAACGGCGGCCATGCGTGCGGCGAGGTCGGCATTTGCGACTTTCGCACCATCAAGCCCGAACATCATCGCGTCAGCAGTTGAAAGCGCACCAGGACGGGCAAGAGCCCGAAACGGTGCCAGCCCGTCCAGTTCACGATAAATCAGTGGTGACGACCACAAAGCGGCAAGGCGAGGTGCGCCGTAGACCCATGCGACAACAGCCAGCGCGCCGCTCGCCAACAGCGCGCGCCGCTGCCAGGGGTGATGCTTGGCCGTCTCGGCGCCCTCAGGAACGACCGACTTTGCGTGCGTTTGATCGTGTTCCATGTCTCGTCAACTTTCTTTTGATTTGTTTCAGCGTGAGGCATCCGGTCACTGTAACTTTAAGCTCTTTTCAATGGAGATCGTGATCGCCTTCGCTCACAGGATTGCGTGCGAGAAAGACGCCGACAAACAGGAACACCAACGCCATGCCGATGACGCCGAGTATGACGATCAGCGGATCGGACTGCCATTTCATTGCCGAGAAGGCGGTCAGGACAACAACGTCCAGTGCGATCGCTGTCAACATGACCCATCCCCGCGCACCGATGTCGTGGCGGAGTTTTCGATAGACGCCCGTGTGAATGATGATGTCCATCACGAGGTAAAAGAATGCACCAAGTGAGGCGATGCGGCTGAGGTCGAAAAAGACCGTCAGAAAACCCGCGATCACCACGGTGTAGACCAGCGTATGATCCTTGACCCCTCCGGGCATGCCAAAATGGCTGTGCGGGATCATCTTCATCTCGGTCAGCATGGCCAGCATCCGTGTGACGGCGAATACACTCGCGATTAGACCGGAGGCCGTGGCCACAAGCGCCAACGCTACCGTCAAATAGAAGCCGGTTTGCCCGAGTGCTGGCCGGGCCGCCTCTGCCAGGGCATAGTCCTTTGCCGCCACGATGCGGTCAATGGGCAGGCTGGAGCCGACGGCGAGGGCGACGAGCAGATAAACGAGCACGCAGAGTGCGATGGACAACACGATGGCCCTGCCCACGTTTCGGTGCGGGTCGGTGACCTCCGCCCCGCTATTGGTGATGGTCGTGAAGCCCTTGAACGCTAGAATCGACAGCGCAACGGAGGCCACAAATCCGGTCGCACCCATATCCCCGCTGGTTGCCTCGAAGGTGACCCCGCTCGCCCAGAGGCCAGCCACACCGAACAGCGCAATGCCGCCGACCTTGATAACGGCCATGATGATGGACAGAAGTCCAACCGAGCGGCTGCCGGATACGTTCACGAGATAGGCGATGATGATCAGCCCGACGCCGAGAACCGGGACAAGGAAGCTGTCCGGATCGCCGCCAAACGCCCGGATCGTGTAGGTGCCGAACGTGCGCGCAACGAGACTTTCGGCGATGACCATTGAAAGCGCCATGAGAAGTGCGGCACCCGCGGCGACCGTCGTCGGCCCGTAGGCCTTCTTCAGGATCATCCCGATACCGCCCGCAGACGGAAAGGCGTTCGACATCTTGATGTAGGTATAGGCGCTGAACGCGGTCACGATCGCACCGGCGACAAACGACAGCGGAAACAGGGGTCCTGCAAGTTCGGCAATCTGTCCAGTCAGCGCGAAGATGCCCGCACCGATCATAACTCCGGTGCCCATCGCAACCGCGCCCGGCAGGGTGATGCTGTTCTTCTTGTAGTCGTCTGCCATTGCCCTGTTTTTCCTAAGTTTCATCCGGTCCGCGAGCGGCCCAGCTCATGTCGCATCGGAGATTCCCCGACGACAACGCCTGGTTCTGCACATAGTGTCCACGCTTGCCGTCGTCGGCTATCAGATCGGCACCGGGCCAATCATACTTGCGCCAGCTTTGCCGAAGCGCTTCAAGATTATCTTGATCCCCTTGGGTGGCCACCAGGGTGCGAACGAAGGTCTGCAAGGATATTTATGCCGGTATGACAGCGGCAATCCCGACAGGACCGCGGGCATGGTCACGCAGCGGAAGCCTTTGTCGTCAGTCCCAGCACCAACCAGTCCTGCATGCCGCCGCGGTAGTAGTAGATTTTTCCCGGCGGAAAGCCATTGTCGACCATCGCGTGCATCGCGATCGAACTCTGAGGGCAAGCCGGGCCATTGCAAAACGCCACGACTTTCTTGGCGGCGTCGCAATTCCAACCGGACGATGATTGCACACATCCCAACGCGTCCAGACGGTGGGCAACCTCTCCAAACGGGATCGAGATGCTTCCCGGAATTGTTCCCTTTAGCTGCCAGTCGGGATCGCGCATGTCCACCACGACATAGTCGTCATCACCCAGGCAGTCCAGAACCTCAAGT
>CBDUEF010000262.1:0-4460 GCA_965366095.1 uncultured Cypionkella sp.
CGCATGTGGCGCTGGCCCATGATCCCGCCGGCAACTTCGACATCGAAAAGCTCATTGCCAAGGCACGGGCCTGGTCTGGTCTCGAAGGCCTTGATCTGGCAAAGGGCGTCTCGTGCACCCAATCTTACGCGTGGAATGAGATGCGTTGGGCCTGGCCCGACGGCTATAGCCGCCGCACCACCCCCGGCTTGAAGGTGGTCGCGATCGACTACGGTGCGAAACGCAATATCCTGCGCTGCCTTGCCTCGGCGGGCTGCGATGTCACCGTTCTTCCCGCCACCGCCACCGCCGCCGATGTGCTGGCGCTCAAGCCCGAAGGCGTGTTCTTGTCCAACGGCCCCGGCGATCCGGCGGCAACAGGGGCCTATGCGGTGCCGATGATCAAGGGCATTCTAGCCGCCGATCTGCCGGTTTTTGGTATCTGCCTTGGGCATCAGATGTTGGCGCTGGCGCTGGGGGCCACCACTGTCAAAATGAACCACGGCCACCACGGTGCCAATCATCCGGTCAAAGACCTCACCACTGGCAAGGTCGAGATCACCTCGATGAATCATGGCTTTACCGTGGACAGCCAAACCCTGCCCAAGGGGGTTTCGGAAACCCATGTCTCGCTTTTTGATGGCTCGAACTGCGGCATCGCTCTGGATGGAAAGCCGGTGTTTTCGGTGCAATACCACCCCGAGGCCAGCCCCGGCCCACAAGACAGCTACTATCTGTTTGAACGCTTTGCCGAGGCCATGGAGGTGCGCCGCGCTGAGGGTGCCAAGGGCGCTGCCAGTTAACCCAAAATTAACCGCGCATTAACTACATCCGCGCCATGCTCCAAGCCTTGGAACCCCGAGGCTACATGACCGCCGAAGCTCGCCATCCCTTTCTGTTGCAGCATCCCGATCTGCGGGCGGTGGTGCCACCCGAACCGACGGTCGAAAGCCTCAGCGCGGCACTGATCCGTGGCGAATTGGTCGAGCCGCATCAGATGATTGCCGCCCTTACGGCCATTGTGCAGCAAAACGGCCATCTGTTGGATATCCTGCTCGCCCGTGATTTGATTGATGACTATGCCCTTTATGAGGTTGTCGCACAGCATTGGTCTTGCGGCTTTGCCGATCTTGTCGCGGCCCCTCCCGATCCTGCTTTGCTATCGCACTTCGGCGTTACGCAGTGTCTGGGGCTTGGGATATTGCCATGGCGTCGGGCGGGCGGGGCTACCGTGATTGTCACCTCTCGCCCCGACGAGTTTGAGCGTCACCGTTCCGCTCTTTTCCCGATTTTTGGTCCGGTTCTGATGGCGGTGGCACCTTTGGCGCACATCGAGGCGGCGCTGCTGTCCGTCCACGGTGCGACGCTGGCCCGATCAGCCGAAGAAAAGGTCAGCGCCGACCAAAGCTGTCGCAACTTTCAATTTGGCGATCTGCATTTGCCGCTGCTGTCGGCCTTGGTGCCCCTGATCGTGATCGCGATTCTGTGGCCCGTCGGCCTGCTGGTCACGGCAACCGGGCTTGCGGCGCTGCTGGCCTTGGCAAATACCGGCCTCAAACTGGCCGCATGGCGCGCGGCCGCCCCAATGCAGACAACGCAACCGGGTTTTCAACTGGCCCGCTTGCCGAAAGTGTCGGTGATGGTGGCGCTGTATAAGGAAACCCGGATCCTGCCGCGCATGATCCAGCGCATGTCGCTGCTGGAGTATCCGCGCGATCTGCTTGATGTGATTTTGGTGGTCGAGGCCGACGACATCGGCCTGCGTGCCGCTCTGGCCAAAACCGAGCTGCCGGGCTGGATGCGGGTGGTTGTGGTTCCCGATGGCATAATCAAGACTAAACCGCGCGCGTTGAACTATGCGCTTGATCACTGCCGGGGCAGTCTGATCGGCATCTATGATGCCGAAGACGCCCCCGCGCCCGATCAATTGCGCAAAATGGTGCATCATTTCCACCGGGCCGCTCCCGAGGTGGCCTGTTTGCAGGGCGTATTGGATTACTACAATCCACGCAGCAACTGGCTCGCGCGATGTTTTACGATCGAATATGCCAGTTGGTTCCGTATGTTCCTACCCGGCATTGCACGCCTGGGTCTTGCGGTGCCCCTCGGCGGCACCACCCTGTTTTTCCGCCGTGAGTTGTTGGAAGCTTTGGGCGGCTGGGATGCCCATAACGTCACCGAAGACGCCGATCTCGGGATGCGCCTTGCCCGCCACGGCTATCGCACCGAATTGCTTGACTCTGTTACTATGGAAGAAGCCAACTGCCGCGCCCTACCATGGATCAAGCAACGCTCACGCTGGAGCAAGGGCTATATGATGACTTGGGCCACCCATATGCGCCACCCGATGTTGCTATGGCGTCAGCTTGGGCCCAAACGTTTTGCCGGATTCCAACTGCAACTTCTGGGCTCGGTGATCCAGGCCATACTGGCCCCGCTGCTTTGGTCGCTCTGGGTTGTGCCCTTTGGCTTTGCGCATCCCTTTGCCAATGCCGTCGGCCCAACCAATTTTACCGCATTCTATACCACCTCCCTGATGGTCGAAGCGGTCACCATCAGCTTTTCCGTTGCCGCCCTTGCCCGCACCGACCATCGGCTTAACCCGCTTTGGGTGCCGAGCCTGGTGTTTTACTACCCCCTCGCCACTTTCGCCGCCTACAAGGCACTTTGGGAGGTGCTGACAAAACCCTTCTATTGGGACAAGACCAGCCACGGGTTGTTCGACGATTGAGCAAAGCCTTCTAACGACTGTGCAATTCCCCGGCTTCCACCCGCAATCGCGTCTCGAAGGCCTTGGAAATATGCCCGCGCAACGCCTGATACGCCGCCTCACCGTCATGGGCCTCAATCGCACGCACAATCTGGTCATGTTCAGCAATTGCCACCCCGTCGCGGCCCTCGGCGGCAAAGGATGTGTTGGTCATCAGCGCCATTGAGCGATGCACCAGATCCAACTGCTGCACCAAAAAGCGATTGTGGCTGGCCAGATGAATTTGCTTGTGGAACCGCTTGTTTGCCCGGCTCAGCAGCCGTGGATCGCCGCCGAGAAGCGCGCGGTCATCCTCGACCATACTGCGCAGAACGTGTATTTCCTCATCGGTCGCATGGCGCGCGGCCAACCTTGCGGCCAAGCCCTCCAACTCGGTGCGCACCGTATATAATTCGGCCAGTTGATTGTGATCAAGCGAGGCCACGATCAAACTGCGACCGTCGCGGGTCAGCATGGATTGCGTTTCCAACCGCTGCAACGCCTCACGCACCGGGGTGCGCGACACACCCAACCGCTCGGCCATCTCACTTTCAACCAACCGGTCGCCGGGCTTGTAAACCCCCGATTCGATCGCCTCAAGGATCAGCGAATAGGCATCTTTCTGCACAGACTTTTCCCCACTATGGCCGCGAGACACTAGACGCGCTTGGCGCTTCGGATCAAGCCAAGGATTGCGGCGCCGCCTGCAGCTTGCTACCAAAGCCAGATGAAGCAGCAATTTTCCCACATCACCACATGGGTGTTCGATCTGGACAACACCCTTTACCCACCGCGCTACCGTCTGTTTGATCAGATCGAGGTGCGGATGACGGCTTGGGTCATGCAAGCGCTTGGCGTTGGCAAAACCGAGGCCGACCGGCTGCGTCAGCACTATTGGGACACCTATGGCACCACGCTGGCGGGGCTGATGCGTGAGCATAATGTTGACCCTGCTCCCTATCTGACAGATGTGCATGATATTGATTTCTCGGGGCTTCCCAAAGATCCAAACCTTGCTGCACAGCTTGCCGCGCTGCCCGGCAGGCGAATTGTCTATACAAATGCCTGTGAACCCTACGCGCAGCGCGTTCTTGAAGCGCGCGGCCTCTCGGGCCTGTTTGACGCGGTCTACGGCGTTGAGCACGCAGGCTTTCACCCCAAACCAGAACGCGCGGCCTTTGAGACTATTTTTGCCCTTGATGGCCTGAACCCCGGTCTCTCCGCGATGTTCGAAGATGACGCGCGCAATCTTGTCGCACCCCATGCGATGGGAATGCGCACAGTGCATGTGGCTGACAAGCCACTGAAATCGCTTCATATTCACCATCACACCGATGATCTGGCCGATTTTATCTCGCGCCTAATCTAGGCTGCGACAAGCTGCCTTCTGGTCTCAGCCCGCGATTGATTTAAATCAAGCGCAGGAAAAGAGGAATCACAGATGTCTGTTTCGATGACCCACCACGCTTCGCCTGTCAAAAATCTGCCGCTGATTGCGCCCTTGGTTGGTGCGCTGACCTCGGGCACCAATCAGGTTTTCGCCCTGTTGGCGGTTGCGCTCGTGGTTTTGGCCTTGGCAGTGAAAATCTGGTGCCTCGTCGCCCTTTCGATGGTGGCGTTGGCCATGGTTCCATTGATGTTCATTTTCTTTTTCACCATCTCCTGGCCATTCTGACCAAGCGGCGCGGCGCTTTGCCGCTTCGCTTTCTGCACCCACAGGGCTAGATTGGCC
>CBDUEF010000263.1:0-4458 GCA_965366095.1 uncultured Cypionkella sp.
GACCAAGCTTGGGCCGATGCCACCGAGGCGGAGGTGATTGCCGGGTTAGAGCAGGCAGTGGTTGACAGGCTGGCTCCGGACAGAAATGACGAGCGTTTTGCCGAGGATACTGAAAGTAAAGAGTTTTCGGACTCTTTTGATGATCAGGAAATGGTCTTCAATGAAGACGTTCTGCGTGAATTGGTCCGCGATCTGATCCGTGAGGAATTGCAGGGCACTTTGGGTGAGCGGATTACCCGCAATATCCGCAAACTGGTGCGGGTCGAGATAGCCCGTGCGATGTCCGTGCAGGATTATCAATAGCCGCCAAAGGTTTGACGCACTTTATTAAAAAAAGCGCCGCAAGAGGCGCTTTTTTCTGTTCTATGGCACCTATCAGGCGGCGGCACGTATCAGGCGGCTTCAGAATGTTCCAGCTCGGCCGCGTGGCGGCGTTCGCTTTCTTCACGCGACAGCGCCACGGAAGTGCGCACACCTTTGGACACGAAATCCATCAATCCCTTGACCACACGTTCGTTGGGGTCGATCCCCGAGCAAGACAGCACCTCACGGCCATCGCGCGACCGCGCCCAACGGGCGATCTGATCGGGGCCATTGCCATATTTTTTGTCATCGGCAATGGCATCATCCAAAGCCGCCAGAACCACAGCCGCAAACAGCTTGCGCGCGCGCTGCCCTTGTTCGAAATTGAAGGCCGTGCTGTCGATGGAGTCGAGCATTGGTAGTTCCTATTCTTGGTCTTGTCTTTTCTGCGTCCCCTGCTTGTAACGCTTTGATAACGATTCGGCACCCCATTTTATTCATGTCTGCCATGCGTTTGCGACATGGCTGACTTTGTGGAACACTTTATCTAGTCGTCTTGTCAGGCAATGCTCCGCCAGATATAGGAGCGATCTTACTTCAATCAACCTTTTGACAAGGTTTTGCCATAATGCCGAAGATAAACGGAAACGAAATCAAGCCTGGGGCTATCATTGAACACGATGGGGGTCTTTGGGCTTCGGTCAAGGTCAATCATGTCAAACCAGGCAAAGGTGGGGCTTTCGCTCAAGTTGAGCTTAAAAACCTGCGCGACGGGCGGAAACTGAATGAGAGGTTCCGCTCGGAGGACAAGGTGGAACGTGTTGATCTTGAAATGAAAGATCAGCAATTCCTCTATGAAACTGATGGCCGCTTGGTATTCATGGACAATGAGACTTATGAGCAGATCGAGCTGGATGCGGACCTTTTAGGCGAGCGTCGGCCCTTCTTGCAGGACGGGATGACGGTTTCGGTGCAGTATTACGGCGAAGAGCCGCTGAACGTGACGATTCCGCAAAAGGTGCAGTGCAAGGTGGTCGAAACCGAGCCGGTGCAGAACGGACAGACGGCCAGCAAATCCTACAAGCCTGCGGTGCTGGACAATGGCGTGCGGATCATGGTGCCGCCGTTTATCAATACCGATGAGGACATCATCGTTCACACTGAATTGATGGAATATTCCGAGCGCGCCTGAGAGTTAGGGTATGGTTTGGCAGGGCCGCCCCAAGGGGCGGCCTTTGTCATTCAAGCCAAAGCTGTGCCGCGCCTGCCTTCATCGTGCCTGTGGCCTGATCCAGCCGGAGGTATGCAAGGGCGTGATCGCCCGATTGGGTGAAGAGTTTGCCCACCGTTTTCTCGCCTGCGGTGATTTCGGTGCCCACGGGCGCGCTGCCGTCGATCCGCACCCGCACCAGACCTTTGCGCAGTTCCGTCTTGTGTTTCATGCGGGCGGTGACTTCTTGGCCGACATAGCAGCCCTTGCGGAAATCGACGCCGTGCAGGCGCTCAAAGCCGTTTTCCAGCAGATAGCTGTCATCGGGGATCAGCTCGATCCCGGTTTCGGGGATGCAATGGGTGACGCGGAGGGCGTCCCAATCGGTGGGGGTTTCCGTTGCATCCAGCGCATAGCTGCGCGCGCCAAGGGCGGGGTGGCGCGGGTCGGCAAAGCCGGTGTCGGGAGTGCGCGAGAGTTTGAGGTCTGACGTGGTAAAGCCGACATCGGCGCGCAGCTTATACATGGCAAGGCGGCGCAGGGTGGTGTCGGCGATGGATTCCTTGATGTCGAGCAGCAGATGCGTGCCGGTGTTGACCACGAAGAAATCGGCCAGATATTTGCCTTGCGGGGTGAGCAGCGCCGTCCAGACGATGCCGGGGGCTTTGGCAAGCGGCAGCACATCGTTGCTGGTCATGCCTTGCAAGAAAGTCAGGGCGTCTGATCCGGTGATCTCATAAATGCGGCGGTCGGTCATGGTTGATCCTTTGGGCCAGCGATTTGCAGGGCGTAAAGCGCGGCATAGGTGCCGCCCTTGGCCAGAAGATCGGCATGGTTGCCCTCTTCGACAAGGTGGCCTTGGTCCAGCACGATGATTTTATCGGCATTGCGCACGGTGGCAAGGCGGTGGGCGATCACCAGCGTGGTGCGGCCCATGGCGGCGAGGGCGAGGGCATCGGCGACGGCGGCCTCTGATTGGGCATCAAGGGCGGAGGTGGCCTCATCGAGCAGCAGGATCGGGGCGTTGCGCAACAGCGCGCGGGCGATGCCGACGCGCTGGCGCTGGCCACCCGAGAGGCTGGAGCCGCGCGGGCCGACTTGGGTGTTGATCCCCGCGGGCAGAGCAGGCAGGAAGGCCGCGACATGGGCGGTTGCAAGCGCGGTTTGCAGGGTTGCATCGGCGGTATCGCGGCCAAGGGTGACGTTTTCCAAGAGGCTTTCATCGAAAAGCGCGGCGTCCTGGGTGACGGTGGCGAAAAGGGCGCGTTGATCGGCAAGGGAAAGCTGATCGGTGGGGATGCCGTTGAGGGATATTGTGCCGCTGTCGGGGTCCAGAAGGCCGGTCAGCAGATGGAACACGGTGCTTTTGCCCGCACCGGAGGCGCCGACGAGGGCGGTGGTTTGGCCCGCGCCGGCGGTAAAGCTGAGGTTGCGTAGAACCGGGGCCTCGCCATGGGCGAAAATTATGTTTTCAAATCGAATTTCGGGGGCGGTTGTGGGCGGCGGGGTGAGGCTGATTGCGGGCCTTGTGCCGCTGGGTTTGGTGTCGAGCAGGCGGTTGATACGCTCTAGGCTCGCGGCGGCGATCTGCCATGTGCCCGAGAGTTCGGAAAGGCGGCGCAGGGGCTGGAAGGTGAGGGCCATGGCGGTGAAAAACGACATGAATTCCCCGGTGCTGCGCACGCCGCTGGTGATTTGGCCGCCTGCCAGCATCAGCACCGCGAAAAAGCCAAAACCGGTGACGATATCGACCGTTGCGGGCATCATCGAGCGGCCTGTGGCGGATTTCACTTCGGCCGACACGATCTTGCCAAGGATGTGCTGGAAACGGCTGGTTTGGTAAGACTCCATCTGGTTCAGCTTTACCGCTTGGATGCCGTGGAAAATCTCGTCCAGACGGGTGGCGCGCAGGCCTGCTTGTTCGCGTAACTGATCGGATTTGCGGCGGATATAACGTTGCAAGAGGCTGGCGGGCAGCAACAAGAGCGGCGCGCCGACCAATGCGGCAAGGGTCCAGACCGGATCGATGGAGAGCGCCACGGCGAAAAGCGCGAGCAGGCTGACCAGATCGCGGCCCACCCCGGTGAGGATCGAGGTCCACACGCCTTGCACCGCCAGCGTGTCGCCCTGCACCCGTTCGATCAGCACGCCGGGCGGGTTGGATTGGAAAAAGCCGGAGTCGAGGGTGAGCAGGTGGCGCAGCAGGTCGATCTGCATGGCAGAGCTGGCCTTTTGCGCGACGGCGGCAATCAGGGTTTTCGAGCCGACCGAGGTGAGCGCGCGCATCACGAACAGGGCAAAGATGGCAAAGCCTACGCCGAAGAGGGCCGCCTTCCCCCCCGTTGTCAGCACGGTGTCAAAGAGCGGCTGGATTGTATAGCTGAGGGCGGCAAGGGTGGAGGCTTCGAACACCATCAGAACAAAGGCCCCGGTCAGCGCCAGCCAATGCCCACGCAGATAGCTGCGCCAGAGCCGGGCGATCAGGCGAGAGCGGGGGGGCGTGTCGGGCAAGGGGCGGCCTTTCCGGGAGAGGTTTGCGATGTTTAGACTGTCGGGCGCATGGCTTCAAGGCAAGCGGCGGTTGACGGCCCCTTTGCGCAGCGATAGCCAAAGCGGACAGTCATTTCGGAGCCAGACATGAGCCTTGCAAACGGTCGCCCCTATCTTGCCATTCCCGGCCCTTCGGTGATTCCCGACCGGGTGCTGGCGGCAATGCATCGGCCCTCGCCCAATATCTATGCGGGCGCGCTGCATGAGTTATGTGCCTCGCTTTGGCCCGATCTGCGCGATTTGGCGGGAACATCGGGCAATATCGCGGCCTATATCACCAACGGGCATGGGGTTTGGGAGGCGGCGAATACCAACCTTTTCTCGCGCGGGGACAAGGCCTTGGTTCTGGCAACGGGTGTTTTCGGGCTGGGTTGGGCGTCGTCGGCGACAGCGCT
>CBDUEF010000264.1:0-4457 GCA_965366095.1 uncultured Cypionkella sp.
GGATTTGCCCTGATGGGGCTGGCCTCAGGCACAGCTGAGGGCGTGCAGTCGATGCTGATCTATATGGCGATCTATGTGTCGATGAACATTGGCGTGTTTGCTTTTATCCTGTCGATTGAGCGCAATGGCCAACCGGCCTCGGATATCGCCAGTTTCAACATGCTGTCCAAGCGTGAGCCGTTGAAGGCGCTGGGGATGCTGGTGCTGTTGTTCAGTTTGGCCGGTGTGCCGCCGATGCTGGGCTTTTTCGGGAAGTTCTATGTGCTGAAAGCGGCCTATGATGCCGGGATGGGCTGGCTGGCGCTGGCCGGGGTGATCGCCTCGGTGATTGGCGCCTTCTATTATCTGCGCATCGTTTACTACATGTATTTCGGTGAAAAGACCGAAGGTGTCGCCAATCCGATGTCGCCGGTTCTGTGGGTTATGTTTGTAGCAGCCTCGGCGGTGATGCTGTTGGGCGTGATCAACCTCTTCGGGATTGAGGCGCCTGCCTTGGCTGCGGCCCAAGCCCTTGTCGGATAGGGTCTGGCCCGCGGGCGTGGCGCGTCACGTTCTGGAGGTGGTGGACAGCACCAATGCCCTTGCGCTTCGTGAGGCCCCGTCAATGGCGGGGCCTGCGTGGTTTCTGGGCCTTGAGCAGACGGCGGGCAAGGGGCGGCGGGCAAGGGCCTGGGCCAGCCCGCGCGGGAATTTCTATGGATCTTTGTTGATGCATCCGGTTGAGCCTGCCGAGCAGGTGGCCTTGCGGTCGTTTGCCGCTGCCTTGGCGCTGCGCGATGCTTTGGTGGCGGTAACCGGGTTGGCGGTTGGCTGGTCGCTGAAATGGCCCAATGATGTGCTGCTGAATGGCGGCAAGCTGGCCGGGATATTGCTGGAAAGCGTCGGCGCGGGGCGCGGGTCTGCCCATCTGGCGATTGGGTTTGGCGTGAACCTTGTGTCGGCCCCTGCTGCGGCGCAGGTGGAAGAGGGCGCTTTGCTGCCGGTGTCTTTGCTGGGGGAAACCGGCTTGCGGATCGCGCCCGAGGTGTTTCTCGATGCGCTGGCCCCGGCCTATGCGGCTTGGGAATCCGCCTTCACCACCAAGGGGTTTGCGCCGCTGCGCGCAGCCTGGCTCGCGGATGCGGCCAAACTGGGTGAGACCATAAGGGCCCGCACCGGCACGCAAACCCAAATCGGCGTGTTCGAAACCATTGATCAATCCGGCAACCTTATCTTGCGCACATCCCAAGGCCCGGCGGTGATTCCCGCCGCCGAAGTTTTTTTCTGAGATCGGGGGTGGATATGCTTTTGGCCATCGACTGCGGCAATACCAATACGGTGTTTTCGATCTGGAACGGGTCGAAATTCATCGCCACCTGGCGCATTGCCACCGATCACAAGCGCACTGCGGATGAGTATTTCGTCTGGCTGCAATCGCTGATGACGCTGACGAAAACCAAGGCGGCAATCACCGAGGCGATTATCTCATCCACCGTGCCGCGGGTGGTGTTCAACTTGCGGGTGCTCTGTGATCGCTATTTCGCCTGCCGCCCGCTGGTGGTGGGCAAGCCGGAATGTGCGCTGCCCGTCGCCCCGCGGGTTGATGCCGGGGTGACGGTGGGGCCGGACCGTTTGGTCAACACGGTGGCGGGCTTTGATCGTCATGGCGGCGATCTGATCGTGCTCGATTTCGGCACCGCCACCACCTTTGACGTGGTTGATTTCGACGGGGCCTATGTGGGCGGCGTGATCGCGCCCGGCGTGAACCTGTCGCTTGAGGCGCTGCATATGGCCGCCGCCGCCCTGCCGCATGTCGATATTTCCAAACCTGCAACCGCGATTGGCACGAATACGGTGGCCTGTATGCAATCGGGCGTGTATTGGGGCTATATCGGTCTGATCGAGGGCATTGTCCGCGAAGTCCGCCGTGAGCGTACCCGCCCGATGAAGGTGATCGCGACAGGTGGCCTTGCGTCCTTGTTTGCCCAAGGCACTGACCTATTTCATTCCATCGAGGATGACCTGACGATGCACGGTCTGGTTTTGATCCACGATTTCAACAAAGAGATGCAAACGCATGAGCGGTGAACGATTGATCTACCTTCCTTTGGGAGGCGCCGGCGAGATCGGCATGAATGCCTATGTTTACGGATATGGCCCCAAGGGCAAAGAGCGGCTGATATTGGTCGATCTGGGCGTGGCTTTCCCCGATATGGACAGCAGCCCCGGTGTCGATCTGATCATGGCCGATATTTCCTGGCTGGTAGAGCGGGCGGACCGGCTTGACGCGATTTTCATCACCCACGCGCATGAGGACCATATCGGCGCTTTGGCGCTGCTCTGGCCCGCGTTGAAAAAGCCGGTTTATACGCGCAAATTCACCGCCACCATCGGACGGCTCAAGTTCGATGAGGCGGGTCTGCCGAAAGACGCGATCACCGTGGTCGAGGCGCGCCCTGCCGTGGTTGAGGCCGGGCCGTTCAAGGTGCAATTCGTGCCTGTCAGCCATTCGATCCCCGAAAGCTCGGCGCTGATCATTGACACCCCTGCGGGCCGGATCGTGCATTCGGGCGATTTCAAGCGCGATGCCAACCCCATTGTGGGCGAGGCCTGGGATGATGCGCTGATGGAGGGGATCGCGGCAGAGCGCCCGGTCAAGGCGCTGATGTGCGACTCGACCAATGTGTTTTCCACCCATGAAGGGCGTTCGGAATCCACGCTGAAAGGCCCGATTGCCGAATTGATCTCGGGCGCGGGCGGGATGGTTGTGGCGACGACCTTTGCATCGAACGTCGCCCGCCTGAAAACGCTGGCCGAGGCTGGCGTGGCCGCAGGGCGCACGATTTGCCTGTTGGGTCGGGCGATGAAGCGGATGGTATCGGCGGCGCAAGAGGCCGGCGTTCTGACCGATTTTCCGCGCACCGTTACACCGGAAGAGGCGTTGGAGATCCCGCGCAAAAGCCTGATGCTGATCGTGACCGGATCGCAGGGCGAGCGCCGTGCAGCCTCGGCGCAACTTAGCCGGGGGAAATATCTGGGGATGGAGATGAAAGAGGGCGATATGTTCCTGTTTTCGTCGAAAACCATTCCGGGAAATGAGCGTGGCGTGTTGTCGATCATGAACGCGTTTTCGGAAATCGGCGTTGATATCGTTGATGATACTGGCGGGCTTTACCATGTGTCGGGCCATGCCAACCGCCCCGATCTTGAACATGCGCACCGCTTGTTCCTGCCCGATATGCTGCTGCCGATGCACGGCGAACACCGCCATCTGCGCGAACATGTGCGCATCGCGCATGAGGCCGGGATTGCGGCTGCGGTGGCCACCAATGGCATGATGATGGATATCTCGGGCGATGTGCCGGTGGTGGCCGAACGCATCGAGGCCGGGCGGACCTATCTGGATGGCTCGGCGCTGATTGGCTCGATGGATGGGGTCGTGCGCAACCGCATCCGCATGGCGCTGAACGGCTTGGTGATGGTGACGGCGCTGCTGGATGAAAACGATCAACCCTTGGGCGAGGCTTGGGTCGAGTTGTTGGGCCTGCCGGGCAAGGGCAAGGGTGACCGGCCCTTGGCCGATACGCTTGAGACCGAGCTGTCCGAATTTCTGCAACGGGCCGAGCCGAAATTACTGCGCGCCGATGACAAGCTGGAAGAAGCGATGCGCCGGGTTGTGCGACAGGTGGCGATGGAGGAAATCGGCAAAAAGCCCGAAGTTGTGGTGGTTGTCAGCCGCTTGTCTGCGGAATGAGCCGCATCTGAGGCCTTTGCAACGAGTCCGCTGATCTTCCGCCTGACGACTTGTTGCCCAAGGCGCGCAAGTCGTCAGGCGGATTTGACCGACCTTATGGCGATGGCTGCAAGCACGGGCGCAGGCAGTTCACCGTTTGCAGCAGATTGTCATCCTTTCTGGGATCGGTTCTGAAACCCGTTGCCAAAGCCAGCGATAAACCAAACTGTTCGGCGAGGAACGCCTTGCCAACAGCACCGTTACTGCAGTTTGGTCCGAGCAAGGTGTGTCCGCTCCAACAATTCTTGTCCCGGCGCCACCTTCCTGGCTCCAGCGAAGGGCATCTTGGCGTTCCTATAGTCGCGCCTTGATCGTAAGTTCGAGGGCTCCCGCTGACAGCACTCATTCACCAATTTATTCAACATCGTGACTTTTTCATTCGCGTCCGGTAATCCCCCCGAAAGTAAGGGGCTTCGGAAGTAGGATTTTCTCGGCAGGATCAACGAGGAGAATTCGAATGAAGACCAGCAGATACAGGGAGGCGCGGATCCTTTCGATCCTGCGCCAGGCTGAAGGCGGTGTGCCGGTGGCCGAGCTTTGCCGCGAATATGGCATGATGCCATTGCCGGGCAATGGTTTGTTTTCAAACCATGAGAGGGAACGCGACGTTTTACAAACGGCGGGCGCAGTATGGCGGGGTGGGGTGGGCCCCGGGGAGCCCCGTGGAAGGGAAGGGGGGAGAAAA
>CBDUEF010000265.1:0-4445 GCA_965366095.1 uncultured Cypionkella sp.
CGGCGATAGAGGTTCCGAGGGCAAGGCGGATCAACATCACGTCCTTGCGGTTATGATAGCGCACCCCAGCCTCGACGGCAGCAAACTCTACCCCGGCGATACGTGGAAGGTTCGGAAAAGCCGCAGGGGCAAGCGGCGAGACAGGTTTGGTTGCCTTACGCACGGCCTCGGCGACATCGGCAACTTTGACACCGATGTCGTCACGAACCAGTTTCAGCTTTTTCTTCAAAGCTTTTGCTTTGGCCTTCCAATCTGTCTTTGCCATCTTGCCCCCTGCCAGTGCTTAGTTGTCGAGTAGTGTAGCGTCACCCAGCAGTGCCGGGTCAATCCCCTCACCGGGTTTTTCGATCTTTGCAGCCTCGGTCAGCGCCTTTACATGCGCCTCGACCGCCTTTTGCTCGAGGTCTTGCGCCAATTCTTCGCGCACATCATCCATAGCCGGCGCAGCCTTGAGGCGTGTGTCTTTCAGCAAAATCAGGTGCCAGCCGAAATCAGTTTTCACCGGACCAAAAACCTTGCCCTTTTCTGCAGCCAAAACGGCCTCTTCAAAAGGTTTAACCATCATGCCCTTCGAGAACCAACCCAAGTCGCCGCCATTCGCGCCCGATCCGGTATCGGTTGAATTGGCCTTTGCCAGCTCGGCGAAATCGGCGCCACCCTCGATCTGCTTTTTCAGATCATTGGCCTTTTCTTCGCTGGCAACCAGGATATGTGCGGCAGAGTATTCCGTCTCAGGCTCCATCGCGCCATATTTCGCATCATAGGCCGCCTTCAGCGTCTCATCAGTAACGACGGTCTTGATGAAAGCCTGCAAAGCCACATTCGACAAATAACCGCGACGGTCGTTTTCCAGCGACAGCGTGTCTTTGTGTGTTACCTTGTTGTCAAGCGACTGCTCCAACAGCGTTTGTTGCACCAGTTGGTCCATAACGCCCTTGAACAGCACATCCGGCGGCAAGGACTTGTACTGATCCGGCAGGCTTTCGCGCAGGGCAATCATATGTCCCAAGGTAATGGCTGTGCCGTTCACCGTGGCCACAACAGTATCGGCCGTTGGCTTGTCTTGGGCATATACCGGCAAGGCAAGCGTGGCCACCAAGGCCAATCCCGCGAAAAACCGCAACTGTTTTGCCATCTCACACTCTCCTGATCGTGTCGCGACCCCGCGCGACGTTGACTAAGTCGGTCCATCCCCTTACATCGCAACGGTCGCGTGTGACGGGGCTGCCCGGCCTTCAACGCCCTTTTATGGAAGGGAATGGTAACGGGCAAGCCAATGCCTCACACGATCTTGTCAATAACGACCAGGCGGAGAAAACATGCTGGGTCTTGGAACGCTTGCGAAAAAGGTCTTTGGCACCCCCAATGACCGTATGGTGAAATCGGTGCGCCCGCTGGTCGCCAAGATCAACGCGCTGGAGCCCGAGTTTGCGGCCCTGAGTGATGACGGCATCAAGGCCAAAACCGCCGAATTTCAAAAGCGGGTGCAGGAGGGCGGCGAAAGCCTTGATGCCCTGCTGCCCGAAGCCTTTGCCAATTGCCGTGAGGCCGCCCGCCGCGCCTTGGGTCTGCGGGCCTTTGATGTGCAGCTAAAAGGCGGAATTTTCCTGCATCAGGGCAATATATCTGAAATGAAAACCGGCGAGGGCAAAACCCTTGTGGCGACGCTTCCGGCCTATCTCAACGCTTTGGCTGGCAAGGGCGTGCATGTGGTGACGGTGAACGATTACCTTGCCAAACGTGACGCGGAATGGATGAGCAAGGTTTACGGCCAGTTGGGTCTGACAACCGGCGTGGTCTACCCCTATCAGCCCGAGGGTGAAAAGCGCGCCGCCTATCGCTGTGACATCACCTATGCCACCAACAACGAGTTGGGCTTTGACTATCTGCGCGACAATATGAAGGCGAGCATGGATGATATGGCCCAGCGCGGCCATTTCTTCGCCATCGTTGACGAAGTCGACTCGATCCTGGTCGATGAGGCGCGCACGCCGTTGATCATCTCTGGCCCCAGCGAGGATCGCAGCGAGCTCTATGTTACCGTAGACAAGCTGATCCCCAGCCTGACCGCAGAGCATTTCAAGCTGGACGAGAAAACCCGTAACGTCACCTATACCGAAGATGGCAACGAATATATCGAGCAGGCCCTGCATGCGTCAGGAATTTTGCCCGAGGGCCAATCCCTGTATGAGCCTGAAAGCACGACCATCGTGCATCACGTCACCCAAGCCCTGCGCGCGCACAAGCTGTTCAATAAGGATCAGCAATATATTGTGCGCGATGGCGAAGTCATGCTGATCGACGAATTCACCGGGCGGATGATGCGGGGACGGCGGCTGTCGGATGGCTTGCATCAGGCGATCGAGGCCAAGGAAGGTGTCGCGATTCAGCCCGAAAACGTCACGCTGGCCTCGGTTACGTTCCAAAATTACTTCCGGCTATATGACAAACTGGCAGGCATGACCGGCACGGCCTCGACCGAAGCCGACGAGTTCATGGAAATTTACAAGCTGGGCGTGGTTGAGGTTCCAACCAACCGCCCGATTCTGCGCGCGGATGAACATGATGCCGTTTACCGTACCACCCGCGAGAAGATCGCGGGCATCGTGACGACGATCAAGGAAGCCAGCGCCAAAGGCCAGCCGATCCTTGTCGGCACCACCTCGATTGAAAAGTCAGAACAGCTTTCCGAATTGCTCAAGACCGAAGGCATCGCACATAACGTGCTGAACGCCCGCCAGCACGAGCAAGAGGCGCAGATTGTCGCCGATGCCGGCAAGTTCGGCGCGGTGACCATCGCCACCAACATGGCCGGTCGCGGCACCGATATTCAGTTGGGCGGCAATGTGGAAATGATCGTCATGCAGGCAATCGCCGCCGATCCTTCGGTGCATCCAGACGAGGTGCGCGCGCGGGTCGAGGCAGACCACGCCGAAGAAAAGGCGCGGGTTCTGGCTGCTGGTGGTTTGTTCGTTCTGGGAACCGAGCGCCACGAATCGCGGCGCATCGACAACCAGTTGCGCGGTCGCTCGGGTCGTCAGGGCGACCCGGGGCGGTCGGCCTTCTTCCTGTCGCTGGAAGACGATCTGATGCGGATTTTCGGCTCGGAACGGCTGGATGCCGTTCTGTCCAAGCTGGGCATGAAGGAAGGCGAGGCGATTGTTCACCCTTGGGTCAACAAATCGCTTGAACGCGCGCAGGCCAAGGTAGAGGGCCGCAACTTTGACATCCGCAAGCAATTGCTGAAATTTGACGATGTGATGAACGATCAGCGCAAGGCAATCTTTGGTCAACGCCTCGAAGTGATGCAGTCCGAAGACATCGGTGAAATTGCGCAGGATATGCGGCACCAGGTGGTCGAAGATCTGGTTGATGGCCATCTGCCGCCGAAATCCTATGCCGATAGCTGGGATATCGAAGGGTTGAACAGTGCCGTGATGGAGCGGCTCGGGATGGAATTGCCGCTTGCCGCATGGGCTGCCGAGGAAGGCGTGGATCAAGACGTGATGCGGGAACGGATCACCGTGGCCAGCGACACGATGATGGCTGAAAAGACCGAAGCTTTTGGCATCGACACCATGCGCAACATCGAAAAGCAGCTTTTGTTGCAATCCATTGATGCAAAATGGCGCGAGCATTTGCTGACTCTAGAGCATCTGCGTTCGGTTGTCGGGTTCCGCGGTTATGCCCAGCGCGATCCGCTGAGCGAATACAAGACCGAGGCCTTTACCCTGTTCGAGCATATGCTGAATTCGCTTCGGGAAGACGTGACACAAAAGCTGGCTCTGGTGCGGCCAATATCTGCCGATGAGCAACAGCGGATGATGGCACAATTTCGGGCACAGCAAGAGCAGGCAGTCGAGGCAGCAACTCCGGTTCACGCCTCTGCCCCCATTGCGGCCACCGCTGCAGCGGCTGGGTTTGTCGAAAGCGACCCGACAACTTGGGGCAATCCGTCGAGGAACGATCCGTGCCCCTGTGGGTCGGGCGAAAAATTCAAACATTGCCATGGTCGACTGGCCTGATTCAGCGGCAATGTAGAAAAAGGCGTCCCTTTTGGGGCGCCTTTTTTATGGGGGAATGCCTCAGACATCCGCCCTTAGCGCAGAGCGCGCACCCCCCGCCGCAACAAAGCTGAGAACATACCTTAATCTTGCCACGCGCCTGCCGCCTTCGAGGCGCAGCTTCACAGGATCAGAAATCCTCTGAAGGGGGCCGCGATGGATCTGAAGAAACCGGAAATCATACGCAAGAGCGCGCGCGTTGTTGCGGTCCTTGCGGTCGCGCTTGCCGCAGGGCACTTGGTTCAATCAATGTCGAAACCCGACCATGCCGCCGAGCAAGAAACCGATTTGGCCCAATCCGAAATCGCCCCAGCAACCATAGTGCCTCTTGCCGCAGGAGCGACTGATCAAACCGCAGCGGTGCCGTCCAAAACTCAAGTA
>CBDUEF010000266.1:0-4435 GCA_965366095.1 uncultured Cypionkella sp.
AACTGGCGCACCTGGTTAGGGCAAAAGGGGATTGAGGCGCATAATTATGATGAAGTGACCCTGTTCAACACCTATCCGCTATCGATCTATGCGGCGATGGATGGGTTGGGGATTGCGCTGGGCTGGGGGCATCTGGTGGATCAGATGATCGCTTCTGGCAAATTGGTGCGGCCAATCCCAGAGGCTTCAGTGCGCACCAACCACGGCTATTACCTGCTTATGCCTGAGCGCCGCAAGCCCCCGGCTCCGGTCACCGAGGTGGCAAATTGGTTGACAGAAATCAGCGCCAAAAGGCGGCGCTATGGGCCTGATCCCTCCAGCGAATAGCCAGTTTTCGCGCAGCGGTTTTGCGCTGTCGGAATCGGAAAATGAGATGTCCGATCCTGATCTTGTTTCTTGATCAAAACTGGCCCCTTTTGTCAGGAAAGTGAGGGTCATCATGCGTTACTCTGGATTCCGCGTCCTTAAAGAAGCACTTACCGGCCACAAGGGCTGGAAACCCGCATGGCGCGATCCAGAGCCTCAGGCCCATTACGATTACATCATCGTTGGCGGTGGCGGCCATGGGTTGGCAACCGCCTATTACCTTGCCAAGGTCTTTCAGAAGGCGCGGATCGCGGTGGTCGAAAAGGGCTGGATCGGCGGCGGCAATGTGGGGCGCAACACCACGATTGTGCGCTCGAACTACCTGCTGCCGGGCAACGAGCCGTTCTATGAATTCTCGATGAAGCTGTGGGAGGGGTTGGAGCAGGATTTCAACTTCAACGCCATGGTCAGCCAGCGCGGCGTTTTGAACCTGTGCCATACCGATGCGCAGCGCGATGCCTTCCGTCGCCGGGGCAACGGGATGCGGATGCACGGGGTTGATGCCGAGTTGCTGGACGCGGATCAGGTCCGCAAGATGGCGCCGTTCCTGAATTTCAACTCTGCCCGTTTTCCGATCAAGGGCGGGATCTTGCAAAAACGCGGCGGCACGGTGCGCCATGATGCGGTGGCCTGGGGCTATGCGCGTGGGGCGGATGAGCGCGGCGTCGATATCTTGCAAAACTGCGGCGTCACCGGCTTTCGTATTCACGGCGGGCGGGTGATGGGCGTTGAAACCACGCGCGGCTTTATCGGCGCGGGCAAGGTTGGCGTGGCGGTGGCGGGGTCAACAGGTCAAGTGATGGCGATGGCCGGAATGAACCGCCTGCCGATCGAAAGCCATGTGTTGCAGGCCTTTGTGTCCGAAGGCCTAAAGCCGGTTATTCCGGGCGTGATCACCTATGGCGCCGGGCATTTCTATGTCAGCCAATCCGACAAGGGCGGCTTGGTCTTTGGCGGTGATATCGACGGTTATAACTCTTATGCCCAACGCGGCAACCTGCCGGTGGTCGAGGATGTGTGTGAGGGTGGCATGTCGCTGATGCCGATGATCGGCCGTGCGCGTCTGCTGCGGATGTGGGGCGGGATCATGGATATGTCGATGGATGGCTCGCCCATCATTGATCATACCGGGATCGAGGGCCTCTATCTGAACGCCGGTTGGTGCTATGGCGGCTTCAAGGCGACGCCGGCCTCGGGCTATGCGTTTGCGCATTTGCTGGCGAATGACCGCCCGCATGAGACAGCCACCGCCTACCGTCTGGATCGCTTCCGCCGGGGCGCGATGATTGACGAAAAGGGCATGGGCGCCCAACCGAATTTGCATTGAGGCCGATATGATCATCAACCACCCATTGCTGGGCCCGCGCGACAGTCAGGAATTCACCTATCTTGGCGATGCCAATCTGATCAACCGCCCCGATTGGCAGGGCGAAAACGCCGCCGAGGCGTTTTACGAATACCTTTACCTGCGCGACAACCCCGCAGGTCTGCACCGCGAGCTTTGGTATCATGAGCAGGGCGATCGCTCTTGGCTGGTGATAACCCGAGACACCCGCACGCATGAAATCACCAACGTGGAATTGGCGCGAGATGTCGCGCGGGCGCAGGGGCGCAGCAAATGAGCAGAATTTCTGGTGGGCTGATCGACCGCTCAAAGCCGTTGAATTTTACCTTTGATGGCAAGTCCTATCAGGGGTTTCAGGGCGATACTCTGGCCTCGGCATTGTTGGCCAATGATGTGCGCCTGATGGGGCGCAGCTTCAAATATCACCGTCCGCGCGGGGTTTTGGCTTCGGGCTCGGAAGAGCCGAACGCGATTGTGGAATTGCGCAACGGTGCGCGGCAAGAGCCGAACACACGGGCAACAGTGGCCGAGCTTTATGCCGGGCTAGAGGCAAAAAGCCAGAACCGTTGGCCCTCGCTAACCTTTGATGCGCTTGGGATCAATGATCTGCTGGCACCGTTCTTTGCGGCCGGATTTTACTACAAAACCTTCATGTGGCCTGCGGCGCTGTGGGAAAAGCTCTACGAGCCGATCATCCGCCGCGCGGCGGGCCTTGGGTCGCTGTCGATGGAGGCCGATCCCGATATCTACGACAAGGGCTTTCTGCATTGCGATCTGCTGATCATTGGCGCGGGGCCGGCTGGTTTGGCTGCGGCGCTGACGGCGGGTCGGGCTGGGGCGCGGGTGATCGTGACCGACGAAGATTTCGTCATGGGCGGGCGGCTGAATGCCGAAACTTTTGCCGTAGGCGCCGATTGGGCGCGTGGGGCGGTGGCGGAACTGGCCACAATGGCAAACGTGCGGCTGATGCCGCGCACCACGGCCATTGGGGCGTTTGATCACGGCATCCATGGCGCTTTGGAGCGCAATGCCGACCATCTGGCGCAGCCTTTGGCGGGCAAGCCCCGGCAAACGTTGTGGCGGATCTATGCCAAGCGCAGCCTATTGTGCGCCGGAGCAACCGAACGCCCGATTGCGTTTCGCAATAATGACCGTCCGGGGATCATGCTGGCGGGGGCGTTGCGCGCCTATGCCAACCGCTGGGGCGCTGTGGCGGGCGATACGGTCGCGGTGTTTACCAACAATGACGACGGGCACCGCACGGCATCGGACCTGATTGCCAAAGGCATCAAAGTTGCAGCGGTGATCGACACCCGCAGCGATGCGCCCAAAACCAACCGCTATGAGGTGTTTGCGGGCGCGGTTGTGACCGATGCGCATGGCAAACTCGGGTTGCATTCGATTGATGTGCAACTGGCCTCGGGCGAGGTGCGCCGTGTGCCTTGCACCTTGCTTGGTGTCTCGGGCGGCTGGAATCCGAATGTGCAACTGACCTGTCATCAAAATGGTCGTCCCGTATGGAACGAGGCGCTTGCCGCCTTTGTGCCGGGCGAAAAGCTGCCCGCGGGCCTGACTGTGGCCGGAGCGGCGCGGGGCGATCTGACCACCGCAGGCGCTTTGCGCGGCGGGGCGACGGGTGCCGTGGCGGCGCTGTCCGGGTTGGGCATCAAGGCCGAGGCTGCGGCCTTGCCCGAGGCCGAGGATGTGGCCATTCGCATCACCCCCTATTGGCATGTCCCGGGCAAGGGCCGCGCCTGGGTCGATCAGCAAAATGACGTGACCGTCAAAGACGTGAAACTGGCGCATCAAGAGGGCTATATCTCGGTTGAGCACCTAAAGCGCTACACCACGCTGGGGATGGCCACTGATCAGGGCAAGACCTCGAACATGGCGGGGCTTGCGGTGATGGCCGAGATGACCGGCAAGTCGATCCCGGAAACTGGCACCACGATTTTCCGCCCGCCCTATACGCCGGTGCCGATTGCGGCCTTTGCCGGGCGCTCGGCGGGCAAAGATTTCCGCCCCGTCCGCCTGACGCCCAGCCATAAATGGGCGGCAGAGCAGGGGGCGGTGTTTGTTGAAGTCGGCATGTGGCTGCGCTCGCAATGGCTGCCGCGCAAGGGCGAGACTGGCTGGCGGCAATCGGTGGACCGTGAGGTTCTGGCCACGCGCAAATCGGTTGGCATTTGCGATGTGACGACCCTGGGCAAGATTGATGTGCAAGGCACCGACGCGGGCGAGTTTCTGAACCGCATCTATGCCAACCCGTTTGCCAAATTGCCCGTGGGCAAGGTGCGTTACGGCTTGATGCTGCGCGAGGATGGCATGGCGATGGACGACGGCACCGCCGCGCGTCTTGCCGAAGATCATTTCGTGGTGACAACCACCACCGCCAATGCCGTGGGCGTCTATCGCCATATGGAATTCGCGCGCCAGTGCCTTTGGCCGGATATGGATGTGCAGATCATTTCCACCACCGAGGCTTGGGCGCAATTCTCGGTTGCCGGGCCCAATGCGCGCAAATTGCTGCAAAAGATCGTCGACCCCGAGCATGATATCACCGATGCGGCCTTCCCCTATATGGGCTGCGGCGAGATCACCGTTTGCGGCGGGTTGCGGGCGCGGCTGTTCAGGATTTTGTTCTCGGGGGGGTTGGCCTCTGAAATCGCGGGGCCAACGCGCTTTGGCGATTGGGTGATCCGCGCCCCGGGTGAGGCGGGGGGG
>CBDUEF010000267.1:0-4429 GCA_965366095.1 uncultured Cypionkella sp.
GTGTAATCCGGTCAGATATGTTCGTGAAATTTCTTCAGGCCACAGTCAGCGATATAGACCTTGCCGAATATATGGGGGCGACGGAGACTTCCATCCGAGAAAAGTTGCCAAATGGCGATCAAAATCCCGATTATAATCACACGATGATGCTCGACCAAGCCATATGGACGTATATTTGCAGCAATGGCAAAGCGAATAAACTCGAGGACGGAGGCATAGTATCCACTTGGTTCTCCAAATCGGGCTTGCCGCGAAATGTTAAACTGATCCCTCGAAAAATCTATGAAGACTGGTTATGCGTTTTCAAACTTACATAAAAGCCTTCACCCTAACTTAAGCACTCTCTTACTATTCTTGCGCGCCTTTGATTGAGCGACCGCTGCGAGATTTGACGCCTTGGCTCGGACCCACCAAATCACCGCAGTAATCCTTGCGCAGTAAACCCAATCGTCTCATAGAATGGGCTGTGCTGACAGGGGAGCAAGGCTGTGCCTGACAGGCCTGAGATTTCGCTTTGGTCGCGGGTGATCAACCCGGATGTGGCGGCCTTGTCGCCGGCCTATTTCGGGATGGTGATGGCGACGGGGATTGTGTCTCTGGCGGCCAAGCAGATTGGTTTGCCGGGGCTGGCTTGGGTGTTGTTTGCGGTGGCTTGTGTCGCCTATGCGGTGATCTGGGCGCTGACCGGGCTTCGCATTCTGCGCCATCCAAAGCGGTTTTTTGCCGATATGATCGACCATCTGCGCGGGCCGGGGTTTTTCACCATGGTGGCGGCGTCGAGTATTCTGGGCAGCGAATTTGTGTTGCTGGCTGAAAACTTAACGGCTGGATTTGTGCTATGGGGGATTGCGGTTACGCTGTGGATCGGGCTGACCTATACGATTTTCACCGCCTTTACCGTCAAAGAGGAAAAGCCATCGCTGGATCAGGGCATCAGCGGGGCCTGGCTTTTGGCGGTGGTGGCGACGCAGTCCATCGCCGTGCTGTCGTCCTTGCTTGCGGCGCGGATCGGGCAGCCGCAGCGGCTTGATCTGAACTTTCTGGCGCTGTCGATGTGGCTTTGGGGCGGGATGCTGTACATCTGGATGATGTCGCTGATCTTTTACCGCTATACGTTTTTCCGCTTTTCGCCGGGGGATTTGTCGCCGCCCTATTGGATCAATATGGGGGCGATGGCGATCTCGACACTGGCGGGGTCTTTGCTGATCCTGAATTCGCAGGATGCGCCGTTTTTGCACTCTATCGTGCCCTTTATGAAGGGCTTTACGGTGTTTTACTGGGCGACGGGGACGTGGTGGATTCCGATGCTGGTTATTCTGGGCATCTGGCGGCATGTGTATAAGCGGTTCCCGCTGCGCTATGATCCGCTGTATTGGGGCGCGGTGTTTCCGCTGGGCATGTATGCGGTCAGCACGTTTCAGATGGTGCATGCGATGGGGTTTGGGTTTCTGGATGGGCTGCCTTGGGCCTTTGCCTGGATTGCGTTGGCGGCTTGGGGGCTGACGTTTGGGGCCTATGTGCGGGTTATCTTGCGGCCCGGGGGCGTGAGGCGTTGATTTTGCCCGCGGCGGATTACATATGGGGGAAAGGATCTTGAGGCGGGGGAACCCGATGCGGCATCAGGCAGAACAGCACAGTGTTTGGCAGCCCTTGGTTGAGCGGCTGTTTGCGGATGAAATCCGGGCATGGAGGGGGCAGGCGCGGCTCTCGACGGCGTTTTGGCTCTATGGGGTTTTGCCCGCTGCTGTTTTGATCCTGCTCTATACAACCACGGTTTATATGCATCAATTGCTGGCCCAACAGGCGCTGTTGATCGGTTTTGGCCTTTGCACGGTGCTCAGTCTGGTGTCGATCTGGCGATGTTCGTTGGCGACGGCTTCGGTTTGGGGGATGTTTGCCCGATATCTGACCATCGCCTGGGCTGCGAATGTGGCTTTGGTCTTGTTGTTCCGCCAACTTGAGCTGTTGGCGGTGTTCTTGCAGCCGGTCGCCGCTCATTTGGGTTGAAACCACTCTTCCACCTTGTCCAGCACATCATCAATCAGCCCGCCGCTGCGCGATTGCGGGCCGCTAAAGCGCAGGATCCAGCCGGTTTGGCTGCGCTCGCGGCGGATGGTCAGCCCTTGTTTGAGCGCGAGCAGGCGGCGGGGGCGGGGGGTGGATTGGGCGGTGTTGGTCTCATCAGGCTCGGTTGTCGGTTCGTTCAAAAGCGGCAGCAGGGCCGCCCATTGGGTTTGCAGGGCGGCGTTGGCATGGTCTGACAGGGTGAGGTGGATCAGGGGGGCCATGTCGCCGCGCAGGGCACTGGCCAGGCGGTGCATCTGCCGGACGCTCAGGAGGTCGGGCGTGGTGATGGTGTCGGCCAGTTCGTCCACCACCTCGGCAAAGGCGCGCAGGCGGGCGCGTTTTTGGCGCGGGGCGGTGGGGTGCAGGCCAAGCACAGCCGCGTCAAGCGTGGGGAAGATGCCGTCTTTGGTGGCGGCTATCAGGGTGGCGCCCTTTTCCCAAGCCGAGATATCAGAGCGGATTTCGTTTTCGGCGATCATCGCGGCCATGGCTTCGGGAACCGATTGGGGGCTGCGCACAAAGGCGGCGATCTGGGTAAAGGTATCGTCCCCGCGCATCTGCGCCAGATGGCGGTAGGCGGTCAGGCGGCGCAAGCCCGAGATCAGGCCATAGTGATAGGTGCCGCTGGGCGTGTTCAGCCGCCAAACCTCGATCGGTTGGCGCAATCCGCTGCTGGCGATCGAGCGGGCCAGCTCTTGCAGCGCGGCGGGGTCGAGATGGCTGCGGTCGCGCGGCAGGGCGTGGGGGTTGATGGCGGCGGTGGGCAGGGTGATATGAGGGTCCATGGGCGGCTCCGGTTTTGGGCCAGCCTGACGGTTTGGGGTAAAGGGGGGCTTATGGTTGCGCGCGCGGGGTGTTTGCAGCGCCCCGGATCAGGCGCTTTTGGCATAGGCCAGCGCGCGGGCGTAGAGCGCGGAAAGCTCGGGCGTCAGCAATCCATGGCCTGAGGCGGCTTGATAGACATGGCCGGGATTCTCGTTCACCTCGTTGATCAGCGCGCCGTCATCGGTCAGGAATACGTCCCAGCCAAGGATGCCATGGGCCGGAAAGGCCTGATGCGCGCGCAGCACATTGGCCAGTGCCTGATCCCAATGCGGCAGAACATAGCCCGGCAGCGGGGTGTCAGGATCAAGCCAATGGGTAACATCGGGCGCAAACGCATCGCGCGGGTTGCGGGCGCGGATGATCGCCCCGGTTTTCAGATCAATCACGCACCAGATGCGGGTATTGACGGTATCCCCATCATGCATCGCGGTTTTCGAGGGGATGCGCAGCACGGCGTAAAAGGGTTCGGTCCCTTGATGCGTGCGCAGGGTCACGATGCGCAGCGAGGCCATGGCCGGGCCGGTGATGCGGCGCAGATCGGCTTGGCTTTGGTAAAAGGGCTGAAACAGATAGCCGCTGGTCCAATCGGTGACGATTTCAGCGGCAAGGCTGGCGATGGGGGCGGAAATGCGGTTCAGAAAGGTGATTTCATCGCCCGCATCATTGCGGCTGGCAATGGCGACGGCCCCGCGCGCAAGACTGTCGGCGCGGGGTTTGCCAAAGATCGGCAGGGAAGGGGTTTCGGCCAGAAATGTGGTGATTGCGTCGGCATCGGCCAAGGTGAGGACGTGATCCGGCAAGGCGCTGGTCGGCGCATAACCGGCAAGGGTTTGGGTGCAAGGCAGGTCAAGGCTACGCATCAGGGATTCGGTTGATACCTTGTCTTCGATGATGGCGGTGCCTGCGGCCAACTCTCGCGGGCGCGACTGCATTTTCAGGGCATGATTGAAGGCGGTGCGCTTTGTTTGGGGAACGATCTGTTCGATATATCCGGCGGGCAGGTCTTTGCGCCAAAGGCTGAACGAGTAATACTCGTCGGTGTTGAATCCGATCCGCCGCAATCTTAGGCGCAGAAGATCCAATACCTGACGGTATGGCCCCGGTCCGCCCTGCGAAATCACCCATTGCATCGCGATCGCTATCGAGGCGCGGGCGGCGTCGGACGAAGAGGAGAGATATTTCATATAAATTCCTGTCAGATAAGGGCAATGGTTTTGCTGAAATCAGGGACCGCAAAAAACGGCACTTATGAACAGTGCCGGAGCCTTGCGACCCCGGCGGTTGGGTTATTGGCGCGCGGCGGCGATGGCGGCTTCGATGATGCCAAGGGCCTCGGTGAAATGCGCATCGGGGATGGTGATGGGCGCAAGAAAGCGCACGACATTGCCGTAGACGCCGCAGGTCAGCAAGATCAGCCCGCGCTTTTGCGCCTCAAGCCGCACGCGGGTGGTAAAGCCTGCGTCGGGTTCATGCGTGGAGGGATTGGCGAATTCCACCGCCACCATAAAGCCGGGGCCACGGATATCGGTGATCTCGG
>CBDUEF010000268.1:0-4415 GCA_965366095.1 uncultured Cypionkella sp.
GCCTTGCGTCGCAAGGAATTTGTGCGCGCCTACTATCCGCTTGAAATTGGGGGGAAAAGCCGCACGGCGATTGCCTGGACAACATCGGCTTCGGTGGTGGCGGTGATCGAGATGGTCCGGGCTGGCGCCTTGCCGCAGCAAGGGTTCCTCAAGCAAGAGGAAATCCCGTTTGCGGCCTATCTCGCCACCGAGACCGGAAATTACTACAACATCGGTCACAAAAGCCGCCACGCCTGAGGCGAGCGGCTGTGCAATCAGTTGGCCGCCGGGGGTATCTTCTGGCGGTCTTTTGCGATGCGGGGCTTAAACCGCAGAGGCCGGGGGGGATCGCAATATCTGCCCTCCCCTACGATTGGGGGCCTATTGCACGGCGTCTCAATCCATCCGGCTTTGCAAAAGATACTCGTTGTTTTGCCGATCAAAGCCCGCAATTTCTTCTTTCCGGCCAAAGGCTTCGGTCAACGACTTTCTCACCCGCAGCCTTTCAGCCATTGCCTCGTCCGGCGCGTTATGCAACAGCTCGGCAAAGTCCTGTCGGATCTTGACGCGCCGGCTGATGCGATCAGAGGGCAAAGCTGCCGGCAACCCCTTGGCGCGCAAAGCCACCGCAGGATCATCAAGCCGCCATTCGACTTGTAACCTGTCGGAAGGCACACCGGCATTGATGCCCTGCATAAGGCCATAATAATCAGCGTGATAGATATGGGCTTTGGCTCCAAGACTGGCGATGTTCAGGCTTGCATTGGGTACGCGCAAGGGATCATAGGTCCAGCGCAGCAAAGTGATATCGCGGGCCAGGCACCAGTCGCGTTGATACCATTTCAGCCGCAGCCCAAGGCCCAGACCCCGCGCCTCGGCCAAAACCGCCAACCGGTGCGAATGCTGGATTGCAGGCACGCGCGTCGGAAACCCAAAGACATAGCCCAGCAACTTTCCGTCGCGAAACGCGCCGGCACAAAGACCACCTTCCGACTGAATGACCATCATCAGATCGCCCGGATCGGGAAGATCGCCCGCCCCCCAAACCGCGCGTTGCAGGGCCTCGGCCTCCAGAAATTCGCCCATGCCGCACAGGTCACGCAAGATCAGATCGCTCATTGCTCGAACCGTTGAATGGCGTGGCTGACGGTTGCAAGAAAATCATGGTCAAGCGTCACCCCGATGCCGGCACCCGTTGGAACCGGCATGCGGCCCGCGCGCGTTTCGAGTTTTTCAACAATGATATCGCGGCCAAAATAGCGGCTTGCCGAGGAGGTGTCGCCCGGCTTGCGAAAGTTGGGCAAGGTGGAAAGGTGGATATTATGGGCGCGCCCGATCCCGCTTTCCAGCATCCCACCGCACCAGACCGGCACATCAAAGGCCGCGCATAGATCGTGAATCGCCAGCGCCGAACTATAACCACCGCTGCGACCCACCTTGATATTGATCACCCGCCCCGCATCCGTTTGCAGCGCCTTGCGGGCATGGGCCACGGTTCGGATCGATTCGTCCAGACAGATCGGCGTCTGCATCCGGCTTTGCAGAACCGCGTGGTCATGCAGATCGTCCCAGGCCAGCGGCTGTTCGATATAATCCAGCGCAAAGGCGTCAAGCTGCATCAGCAGCGGCGCATCTGCCAAGCTGTAATCACAATTGGCGTCCACCGTCAGATGGGCCTGCGGGAAAGCCTCGCGCACGGCCCGAACCAGCCCAAGATCATGCCCGCGCATGATCTTCAGCTTGATGCGCTTATAGCCCTGATCAAGGTGGCTTTGCACGCGCGCAAGCGTGTTGGAAACCGTTGAAATCCCAAGGGAAACCCCAACATCGATCGCCTCACCCTCTCCGCCCAGAACGGTTTGCAGCGGCAGGTTCAGCGATTTCGCCCACAGATCCCAAAACGCCATTTCAACGGTTGCCCGCGCCATGTGGTTGGCCCGCCATGGCGACAGATGGCGCGCGACGGCTTGCGGATTGGCAAAACTTTGGCCCACAAGGCCGGGCAAAATCACGGTCGACAGGAAATCTACGGCCCCCGCCACAGTCTCTTCCAGATAATCTGGCAGCGGGTCCATCACCCCTTCGGCGACACCTTCAAGCGTGCCTGAAAACAAGCGAATCAACGGGAACAGTTTTTCATGCATGGTTCCGGTGGCGATGGTGAAGGGCGTCACCAGCGGCAATCGAACCAGCCGCAATTCGGCGGCCTCAATCGTCAGAGCGGGGCGGGTGGAGGTTGGCGGTTGCGTGGCGACCATCTTTTTTGCCCCTGATTGAGGAAATAATACCTCATCCTATCCGCAAGTCAGCTTTCTTGCAAGATTGACGGATGGGTAGGTTTCTGACAGACTTTCCCTCATGGCTAGGAATTTCGGCCATAATCCTGGGGAGGGTTGATGCGGGACTCGCCGTCAAATCTCGCGAAATCAGTTGATCCGTCGGATCTGCTTGAGCGGCTTGAGGAAAGCTTGCAGGGTGCCACCCCGGCCACTCAGGCTTTGGCGCGGTACTTTCAGACGAATCTCAAGGATATCCCCTTCGAGACCGCCGCCTCGCTCGGCGCAAAGATCGGTGTCAGCGAAGCGACTGTGGGCAGGTTTTGCCGAAGCCTTGGCTATCGACATTTCAAAGACGTAAAGGCCGCAATTCGCTCCGAACTGGGCGATAAGGCCTGGCTGATTGGAGATCGGTTGCAAGATTTTGCCGGTCGATTGCGGGCGGGATCGGCCGAGGCCGCGCAGGGCATGGAACGCGAAATTGCCGCGATCGTCGCAAATTACGAGATGGCCGGAACGCCCGAATTTGCCCGCGTGGTGCTGCGCTTGGCACATTGCCCGCAGGTCTTTATTGCTGGATTTCAGACCGAACGCGGCCATGGCCAGTTTCTGGCCCATGGGCTGCAATATTTGCGGCCGGGGATTCAGCTGTTGGATCAGACGGCGGGCAACTTTGCCGAGGTGCTGCTGGCAGCGCCGGGCGATGCCTGTCTGGTTTTGATTGACGGGCGCCGCTATTCCCGACTGACCCAGAACTTGGCCAGCACGGCGCGCGCGGCGGGGATCCCTGTGACATTGATCACCGATCCCTACTGCGCCTGGGCCCGCGACGTCGCCGACGAGCTTTTGGTCGTGCAGACCGATTTCAACCAATTTTGGGATGCGACATCGGCGATGGCCTCGCTGATCGGGTTGATCGTGAACGGCGTCTTTGGCGAGCTGGGGCCGCAAGTCGAAGATCGCATGACCAAAGTTTCGGCCCTTTACAACAGCTTTACCGGTCATTCGGGAGACACCCGGCGACCACTTCGATGACCATCAGAAAACAACAACGGGAGAGGACCATGTTTCACACGCTACGCAAACACTTGGCTGCGACCAGCCTTTGTGCCGCAGCCCTATTGCCGATGCAGGCAATGGCGCAGGAAGCCGTCTTTGTTATCAGCACAAACGAAGTTGGCATTCCGAACTACAACCCGATCACGGCCGTCAACACCAATGCGGCCTTCACCATGATCTACGATACCTTGGTCGAACAGGATGGTGATCTCAGCTTTCACCCGCATCTGGCCCAAAGCTGGGACGAGGCCCCCGATGGCATGTCTTGGGTCTTTCATCTCAAAGCCGGCGTCAAGTTCCACAACGGCGATGCCTTCAACGCTGAAACCGTCGCAAAATGGCTGGAATTGTTTCGCAAATCCGAAAGCGCTTACATGATCGACGCGGTCGACAAGGTGGAAGCTGTCGATGATCTGACCGTGAAATTCGTGATGAAACATCCCGATCCGAACATTCTTTACAACCTGTCGTCCAGCTTCATGGGCGTTCCCGATCCCGCCGTTGTCGAAAAACTGGGCGAGGATTATGGCATCAGCGAAGCTGTCGGCACCGGCCCTTTCAAGATGGAAAGCTTTACGCTTGGGCAGGAAACCGTCTTGGTGCGCAATGATGATTATGCCTGGGCCTCGCCTCTGGCCACCAATCAGGGCCCGCCAAAACTTGCCAAGCTGACCCTGCGCGAAATCCCCGAAGACTCGACCGCGTTTCTGGAACTGAAAAGCGGTGGCGTCGATGCGCTGCTGTCCTTGCCCACCGACTATCTGGGCGAGATCGGAACTGCCTCAAATCTTGCCTTGGTCAAGATCGCGGGTCAGGAAGTCTATTATATGCCGATCAACGTGACCAAAGAGCCGTTTACCGATATCCGCGTGCGGCAGGCAGCGGCACTGGCGATCAACCAGAAAGAGATATTGGAAAACGTCTTTGCCAATTATGGCACTGTCGCCAACAACTTCCTGATCTCTGCCCTGCCGGAATCGAAAATCGACCCGGCCTTCAACATCAGCTATGATGCGGCCAAGGCCAATGCCCTGCTGGACGAGGCGGGCTGGGTCATGGGCGCGGATGGAGTGCGCGCCAAGGATGGCACGCGGTTGTCGG
>CBDUEF010000269.1:0-4413 GCA_965366095.1 uncultured Cypionkella sp.
ACGGCAATCTGTTGGAGGCGGCGATTGCAGCCGCTCGGGCGCGGGCGACGGTGGGGGAGATCAGTATGGCGATGGAAAAGGTGTTCGGGCGGCATCGGGCCGAGGTGAAGACCCTGGCCGGGGTCTATGGTGCTGCCTATGAGGGCGACGCGGGCTTTGCCGCGATCCAGAAAGATGTCGAGGATTTCGCCGTGGAAGAGGGCCGCCGCCCACGGATGCTGGTGGTCAAGATGGGGCAGGACGGCCATGATCGCGGCGCCAAGGTGATCGCCACCGCCTTTGCCGATATCGGCTTTGACGTCGATGTCGGCCCGCTGTTCCAGACCCCTGAGGAGGCGGCGCAGGATGCGATTGACAACGACGTGCATGTGATCGGGATTTCCAGCCAAGCGGCGGGGCATAAAACCCTGGCCCCGAAACTGGTGCAGGCGCTGCGCGATGCCGGGGCGGGTGAGATTTTGGTGATCTGCGGCGGGGTTATCCCGCAGCAGGATTATCAGTTTCTATACGACGCCGGGGTAAAGGCGATTTTCGGGCCGGGAACCAATATCCCTTCGGCGGCGGCGGATATCTTGAAACTGATCCGGGCGGCGCGAGGCTAAAGCTCGAACTCATTGCCCTTCAGGCCCTCGAGTTTCAACTCCTCGGGGGTCTTGCGGCGGATGATGATATCGCCGTTTTCCAGCTTTTCCGGCGCGTGATAATTGCGAATATCATCGACCATCGCCAGCAGCTCCCGCAGTTTTGGCTCCATCTCGCCCAAGGCGGATTTCATATCGTTCAGCGTCGGCTCCATCTGGCCCATCAGTCCGCGAAACAGCAGTTTCGCGCCCTCTTGCATTAGGCTGACACCTTGATCGACATCGGCGGGCGGCGTCGCGTCTTCGGCGAAGACAGCTAAGGGCGAAAGACAAAGGGCAATGGCAAGGATGTGGTGTTTCATTCCGCCAGTATGCTGCAGAATCGGGTGAGGTTCAAACAAAGGCCAAATCCATCGTGACCGGGAAGTGATCAGAGGCGGAAAGCAGCGCATCGCGCAACTCGGGCACGGCCATCACGCCCGGATCATTGAATGGATGCCAGATCCGCCAATCGGGATTGAGAGCCGCGAGATCGGGCGAGACCATGATGAAATCCAACAGCGCCTCGAAATAGCGCTTTTTGGGGGCCAGCCAGAACCGGGCGGAAGTGGGGGTGATCCCCAGCCGCTTGGACAGGGCCATATTGGCATGGGGATCGCAAAGGCGGCGGTCGGCTGTTGCTGTGCTGCCCAACACCACCTCAAGCCCGGAACGGCCAAACAGCTTTTCATATTCATCAAGTCCGGGGCCGTCGTTGAAATCACCCATCACCACCAGATGCCCGGCCTCAGGCAAAATCCGGTCGATGCGGGCGCGCAGCCACAGACATTCGGCCAGTTGCTTGCGGCGGTTCTCGATGGAAATGCGGTTGAATTCTTCGGGCGTTGTGTGGCCATGGGGCGCTTTGGATTTGGCATGAACCCCGATCAGGCGCAGGTTTTGCCCGCCTTTGGTGGTGATTTTCAACTCCAAGGGTGGCTTGGAAAAGCGCACGATATCTTCTTGGCCGTCGCCGTCGAGATCAAGGCGCAGGGTGGAATCGAACCGTGGCGCACCCGGCGCACCATGGCTAGGGGCGGGGTCGCCTTGGGGGTCGTGACTGGCCGTCAGTTTTTCGGGATCGTATAGGAAGGCGATTTCCTGTTCGGTTTCAGAGGCATAGCCGATAAGAGCCTTGCGCGCGCGCAGCCCGAAGTGGCGCGCGAAATTCTCAAGCGCGGTGACGGTCGAGCGGCGGGAATTGGTATCTGGGGCCTCGATGATCATCACGCCGTCCGCATCAAGAGCTGTGAACACGATCCCCAAAGCGCCCAATTGTTCGGCACGGCTGACCTTGAACCGTGCGGAGGGCTCCAGATCGGCCAGCATCCGGTCTTTGTCGTCAAACAACGCGTTGAACCATTCAGTGTTATAGCTGGCAAAGCGGAGGCGTTCCATCACGCGGCCTGCCGCGCTTGCAGCTCGGCCCAGGCGGCATTAATGGCGATCAGCCGGCGATTGGCCAGTTGCACGGCCTCGGCAGGCACCCCGCGCGCAATCATCTGATCGGGATGGCTTTCCTTGACCGCCTCCCGCCAGGCGGCCCGGGCCTGCGCCAGGCTTGCATCGGGCGCGATGCCCAAAACGTCATGTGGATCGCGTGGGGCGCCCTCGACAAAGCGGGCGCGCATCAGCGTAAAGCAGCGCTGATCCAGCCCAAAAATTCGGGCAACCTCGGCCAGAAACGCATCCTCGGCCGGGTGATAGCCGCCGTCGGCCATTGCGATGTGAAACAGGCCTTCCAAGAGGTCAATCAAGACGTTGCGGTCATCGGCACAGAGCGCTGCGCCCTCTTTGTTGAACAAGGCCGCGATCTTGCGGGCATAGGTCTGATATCCCGCCACATCTTGCCGCGCGAGATCAAAGACGCGGGCGGCGTTTTCAACCTCACCCGGAGGGATGGTGAAAATCTGGCGAAAGGCAAAGACCTCGTCGCGGGTCACGATGCCATCGGCCTTGGCCATTTTAGCCCCCAGCGCGATCACCGCGATGGTGAACCCGACCGAGCGTTCGGGGGTAGGAGCCTCGCGCAGATGGTCGAAAACAGCCGTCAGCCCCTCGCCCTTAACAAGGGCGGCAAGGGCGGCGGAGATGCGGGACCAAAGCGACATTGCGCCAGCATATAACGCGAGGCGCGGCTTGTCAGGTGAGGAATTTCTGCATCAGCACAAGGTCAATGAAACGGCCGAATTTGCGTCCGGCTTCGGGGATCAGCGCAATTTCGCGATAGCCGATGCTAGCGTGAAAAGCGCGGGCGGCGGTGTTTTCGGCAGTGATCCCGCCGATCATCTGATGCGCCCCAGCTACTTTGGCATGGGTCTCGATGGCCCGCATCAGCGTGCGACCAATGCCCTTGCCATGGCTTTCGTGGGCAAGGATGATCGTATGTTCCATGCAGCTGGAATAGCCGACGCCATTTCTGAATTGACTATAAGTTCCAAAACCTTGTGGCGTTATATTCGTGCAATATATCAAGAACGCATGGCCCGACTCTTGCCGCAGCGCGATCAGATCGATGATGTCTTGGGCCGATTTCTCGACGGCGTTGAAGGTGACGATACTTTCTCGGATCCAAGGGTTCCAGATTTCTGCGATGGCCTTTGCATCGTCGACGGTCGCAGGGCGGATCATCGCAACGTTCGCGGTCCGTGGGGCGTGGAAAATCGCGCCGACATGGATTTGGCCGGGCCGTTGTGAAATGTAACGCGAGGGTCAAAAAACAGCGGCGCAATAAGGGTTTGCAGCGTATCGGCCTTGGGATGTGTGATCACCAACTCCAGCAATCGGATGCCGCTATCGGGCAGGGCCGCGGCGGGGTGCAGGTTGCCCTGCCATTGGATCAGCGCCGGAAAGGCATTGTCAAACGGCAGCTTGCCATCGACAGGCACGGCCATCTCCCAACGGTAATCCCCGCGCTGCAAGGCCAAGGGTTTGCCGGTGCCTTCGGGGCAAAGGGCAAGATCAGCGGTTAGATTTTCCGAACCCAATATCCAGTTAGTTAGATGCGGGCCGCCCGAAAAACTGTCTAAATCGAACCATCGCGGGTATTTCGGCTGCTCTGCATCGGGATCCACCGCGATCACCTCCAGATAGAGGTCACCCATCCCCAACAGCCGGTTATGAGTGCCCATCTGCGGATGTTGGCCACCGCCTGCCATGGTTACGCCCAAGGTGTGCTCTACGAAACCCACCCCATGGGCCAAAGTGTCGGCGGATATCGCGATATGGTCAAAACGTAACATCAGGCTGGCTCCAAAATGGACACAGTGGCGCGCATGGCGGTTGCAAGGGCTGCAAGGCGGGCTTGGGCGACCTCGCCGTAAAGGCCGCGGCCCTCTTCGGTCAGCGCCAATTCCAACACGCGTTTTCGGGCATTCCAGGATAATTTGCCCGCCAGCGCTGGATCGCCCACAGCAAACATCGCGCCAAACCGCATGGCTTTGCCCAGCACCTCGGCGCCGCGCAGATCATCATCGTTCAGCAGCCGAAACATCGGTTCCAGCCGCGATCCGGTATGGGTGTTTTTGTAACGGTAGAGCAGGGCCAGACCCAGAAACACCCGCCCCGGATGATCAAGCCCGCCCAGATTGGCGCGGGTGGCGTTGTCAAAACAGGCCTCGGCGCGGAAATCGGGATGGGCGCGCCAGGTGGTGTCGTGCAAAAGGCAGGCCGCGCGGATCAGGCGCAGGCGTTCGGGGGTGGCATCCTTGAACAGGGGTTCGAGAAACTCGAACAGCTTTTTGCCAAATCCGGGGATGCGCGACGAGGTTTTCTCGGCCATCCGTGCCGCCTC
>CBDUEF010000270.1:0-4381 GCA_965366095.1 uncultured Cypionkella sp.
CCTTCAGCCCCAACCACTTGAACGGCCAGCCCAGCAACCGCGCCGCAAAGCGCAATCTTGGCGGCGCACTGAACGCCTCTAGCACCACGGCCATCGCACCGGTGCGTTCCAGCGTCGCCCCGGTGCGGATCAGCCGCCAGATGTTATGCGGGCCCCTCACAGCTTCCAGCCGGAATGCAGAGCCGCGACACCCATCGTCAGATTGCGGAACTTCACCTGATCGAACCCGGCGGAGCGGATCATCGAGGCAAAAGCCTCTTGCTCGGGAAACTTGCGGATGGATTCGACCAGATACTGGTAACTGTCGCGATCCCCTGCCACGATTTGCCCCATCACCGGGATCACATTGAACGAGTACTTATCATAGGCCCATTGCGCCAAATCGTTCGGAATCCGCGAAAATTCCAGCACCATCAGCCGCCCGCCTGGGCGCAGCACGCGATACGCCTCGCGCAGCGCATCAGGGATACGCACCACATTTCGGATGCCAAAGGAAATCGTGTAAACGTCAAAGGAATTGTCGGCAAAGGGCAGCGCCATCGCATCGCCGACCACCCAATCCAGCCGCTCGGCCATATCGTCGGCTTCGGCGCGTTGGCGGCCTGAAACCAGCATCCCTTCGGTTAAATCCAACACCACGGCTTTGGATCCGGCCGCGCGTTTCAAAAACCGAAACGCCACATCCCCGGTGCCGCCCGCCACGTCCAGCAATCTTTGCCCCGGGCGCGGCGCCAGCCAGTCCATCATCGCGTCTTTCCAAAGCCGATGCACGCCGCCTGACATCAGATCATTCATGATGTCGTATTTGCTGGCCACACGGGAAAACACCCCATGCACCATTCCGGCCTTTTCGGCCTCTGGCACGGTTTGAAAGCCGAAATGCGTGGTGTTTTCTGTGTTGTCGCTCATCACTGGCCCGCCTGAAAATCGCTGCCATTGGATATACTGCCAAGGATCAAAGGAAAACCACCTATCGCTACCTGCGGCAATGCAGCGTCCTTGAAGCCGGAGCGGCTTTGCTTCAGTGATGGTCCTTATCACCCGCTGCACAGGTTGCCGATGCCCGAACTGCCCGAAGTTGAAACCGTCCGTCGCGGTCTTGCCCCCGTGATGGAGGGGCAAGCGATCATCCGCGCCGAGGTGAATCGCGAGGGCCTGCGTTGGCCGTTTCCGGCCAATATGGCCGTGCGGCTGAGCGGGCAGCGGGTTTTGGCTCTGCGGCGGCGCTCGAAATACATCCTGGTCGATCTTTCGGGCGGGGAAACTTTGCTGATCCATCTGGGCATGTCGGGACGGATGCTGATTTCGGGAGCGATGCAAGGCGTGTTTTTCCATGACCACCCCGCGCCGGAAAAGCATGATCACGTTGTTCTGCATATGGATAGTGGTGCGCGCATCACCTTTAACGATGCCCGCCGTTTTGGCGCGATGGACCTTTTGCCGACCAATACGGCAGACCAGCACCCGCTTTTGGCCAGTATCGGCCCCGAACCTTTGGGCAATAGCTTCAACGAGTCTTATCTGGCCGCCCAATTGCAAACCCGCGCCAGTCCGATCAAATCGGCCCTGCTCGATCAGCATCTGGTCGCGGGGCTTGGCAATATTTATGTCTGCGAAACCCTTTACCGCGCCGGTATCGCCCCCGAAACCCGCGCCAAAGACCTTACGCCGTCGCAATCCTCTGCCCTCGTCCCGATCATCCGTGCCGTTCTGTCCGAAGCGATCGAGGCGGGCGGCTCCTCTTTGCGCGATTACCGCCAGGCCGATGGCGAGTTGGGATATTTCCAGCACCGTTTTGCCGTATACGGCCGTGAGGGCGAGCCTTGCCCAACGCCGTCCTGCTCGGGCACAATCGCGCGAATCGTGCAATCGGGCCGCTCCTCGTTCTTTTGCCCGCTCTGCCAGCCCAAACCGAAAGGCCGCCCATGACCTATCAAACCCTTCTCATTGAACAGCACGGCCCCGTCACCCTGATCCGCCTGAACCGGCCCGAGGCGCTGAATGCGCTCAACTCAACCCTGATGCGCGAACTTGCACAGGCCTTGGCCGCAGCCGAAGCCGCAGCCGAGGTTCGCGCCATCGTGCTGACAGGTTCGGAAAAAGCCTTTGCCGCCGGGGCAGATGTGCGCGAAATGGTGGACAAGACCTATGCCGAGGCGGTCACCGAAGACCTGTTCGGCATCGAGGCCGCAGCAATTGCCCGGCACAAGAAACCCCTGATTGCCGCCGTGGCCGGGTTCTGTCTGGGCGGCGGCTGCGAATTGGCGATGATCTGCGATTTCATCCTTGCCGCCGATACCGCGCGTTTTGGCCAGCCCGAAATCAATCTGGGGATTCTGCCCGGCATGGGCGGAACTCAGCGCCTGACCCGGCTTATCGGCAAATCCAAGGCCATGGAGCTGATGCTGACTGGGCGCATGATGGATGCGCTCGAGGCCGAACGCGCCGGTCTTGTCGCCCGCATCATTCCCGCCGATCAGCTTGTGGCCGAGGCGTTGAAAACCGCCACCGCGATTGCCGGAAAATCCGCACTGGCGGTGGCTGCGGTGAAAGAATCGGTCAACCGCGCTATGGAAAGCAGCCTTGCCGAAGGGCTGCTCTTTGAGCGCCGCCGTTTCCACGCCACTTTCGCCACAAAGGATCAGAAAGAGGGTATGACCGCGTTTATAGAGAAACGCCCGGCGCATTTTAGCGACAAATAGGGAAATCAGGGGCTTTGACGGTTGACTAGCCCGCGACTCGCCCGTATAGCCCCGGCTTCAGAATAGTCTCAGACCAAGAACCGGAATCCATACCGATGGCAAACACCGCCCAGTCCAAAAAGCGCGCCCGTCAGGCCGATGCGCGTCAAGATGTGAACAAGGCGCGTCGTTCGCGTATCCGCACCTTCCTTCGCAAGGTTGAAGAGGCTCTGGCCTCTGGCAAGCAGGATGACGCCGCAGCGGCGCTTAAGGCCGCGCAGCCTGAACTGGCACGCGGCGTGACGAAAGGCGTTCTGCACAAGAACACCGTGTCGCGCAAAATCTCGCGCCTTGCGTCCCGCGTCAAGGCATTGGCAACCAAAGCCGCCGCCTGATTAACCATTGTTTTAAAACAAAAAACGCGCTCCATCCGGGGCGCGTTTTTTGTTGTTCGGGGCCGCTTGGCGCGCCCGCCGTGGCCAAATTGCCAAGCCAAAAGGATTCGGTGTGGCAAAGACGTGTCAAGCCAGAAGATCAGTTGCAAGCCAGTGCTCGGGCTTGATAGCGTCAAGAAAGCGATTCACTTCGTCCTGGGGGACAAAACGGGATTGCGAGAGATCAGTCCAGACCTTCTGCTGCCAAGCTAAAGTCTGATTCTGGAATTAATCTTTCGCCGTCAATGTATTGAACGGTTTGCGCTGCTTGCGCTTCCATCAGATACATCACCCTACATCGGCTCTGCCCGATGTAGGGTTGTGCTTTGTTCCAAAAGTATACCTGTCAATGGCGGCCCCTTGGCCGTTATGTCGGGTCAGGTGTTGTTGGTCGGTGATGTGCAATAGGGCGCGACGCAGCTTGCTGCGAGACAGACGCTCAGGGGACAAAGACGAATGACACACGAAGCCTGGGGCCGGCAACGCGACGAGCTGATCAAAAGGATCGGCAAGAATAATTTTACGACATGGATCGAACCTTTGCGTTTGGCCAATCTCGACGATGGGATTGCCCGCTTTGAGGTGCCGACGGCTTTCTTCGGTGATTGGGTTTCGCGCAATTTTTCCGAGCATATTCTGATCCATCTGCAAGAAACGGGTCAGCAGGTCAGCCGGGTGGAATTTCGGGTCCCGCAAAACCAACAGGCGCGTCCTACGGCAAAGCCCGCACCCAAGCCGGTAAAGGCCACCCGCCCGCGGAGTGATGACGACCTTCCCGGTGCCTCACTTGATACACGCTTCACTTTTGACAGCTTTGTGGTCGGCAAACCCAACGAGCTTGCCCATGCTGCCGCCCGCCGCGTTGCCGAAGGCGGCCCGGTCACTTTCAACCCGCTGTTTCTTTATGGTGGCGTCGGGCTTGGTAAAACCCATTTGATGCACGCCATCGCGCACGAGCTTCAACTTCGCCAACCGCATTTGAGCGTGCTCTATCTTTCGGCCGAACAGTTTATGTATCGCTTTGTTCAGGCCCTGCGTGAAAAACAGATCATGGATTTCAAGGAAATCTTCCGCTCTGTCGATGTGCTGATGGTTGACGATGTGCAATTCATCGCTGGCAAAGATTCCACTCAAGAGGAATTTTTCCACACCTTCAACGCGCTGGTTGATCAAAACAAACAGATCATCATCTCGGCGGATCGTGCGCCCGGGGAGATCAAGGATCTGGAGGACCGCATCAAATCGCGTCTGCAATGCGGGTTGGTG
>CBDUEF010000271.1:0-4373 GCA_965366095.1 uncultured Cypionkella sp.
GGAGATGGTAAAACCTGGTCGGGCTTTTTCACTTCGGATTTGGCCAGTTCAGGCCCATCCATATCGCGTAAAATGTTCTCGATAAACACAAAACGGTTGCAAACATTGCGCAACGCGGGTGGGGTCTTTTGTTCGCCGATACCGATCACTTCCAACCCGTCTTCGCGAATGCGGCTGGCCAGGCGGGTGAAATCGCTGTCGGACGAGACCAGCACAAAGCTATCGAATTTTCCGCCGTGCAGGATGTCCATGGCATCAATGACCAGCCCGATATCAGAAGCATTCTTGCCTTTGGTATTGGCTGACTGCTGGTGCGTCACCAGCCCCAGATCAAGGGCAACCTTTTTCCAAGCCCCAAGGGAAGGGTTTGACCAGTCCCCGTAGACCCGCCGCAAGCCGGGTTCGCCATAGACTGCAATCTCACGCAAGATCGCCTCGGCCGTATGGGCCGAGACATTGTCAGCATCAATCAGGACGGCAAGCAGTTTGGTGCCGTCACGGGGCATTAATAGACCACAACGGCGCGGATCGACTCGCCGGAATGGATCATGTCAAAGCCTTTGTTGATGTCTTCCAGTGGCAGAATATGGGTGATCAGGCTGTCGATCTCGATCTTGCCTTCCATATACCAATCGACAATTTTCGGCACATCAGTGCGCCCGCGCGCGCCCCCGAAGGCTGTGCCTTTCCAGATACGGCCGGTCACCAGTTGGAAGGGGCGCGTCTCGATCACAGCACCTGCGGGTGCCACACCAATGATGATCGACTGACCCCAGCCGCGGTGCGTGCATTCCAGCGCGTCGCGCATCACCTTGACGTTGCCGGTGCAATCGAACGAGTAATCCGCGCCGCCGATCTTGTCGACGGGGGTTTTGGTGAGGTCAACAATGGCCTGGACGACCGAGCCCTCGATTTCTTTGGGGTTGATGAAGTGGGTCATCCCGAACTTCTCACCCCATTCCTTTTTGCTGTTGTTCAGGTCAACACCGATAATCATATCGGCCCCAGCCATTTTCAGACCCTGAATGACGTTCAAGCCGATGCCGCCCAAACCAAAGACCACGGCCTTTGCGCCGATTTCCACTTTGGCGGTGTTCAGAACCGCACCGATGCCGGTGGTCACACCGCAGCCGATGTAGCAAATCTTGTCGAAGGGGGCGTCATCGCGCACTTTGGCAAGCGCGATTTCCGGCACAACCGTGTGATTGGCAAAGGTCGAGCAGCCCATGTAATGGTGGATCGGCGTGCCATCCAGCATCGAAAACCGCGAGGTGCCATCGGGCATCAGGCCTTGGCCTTGGGTCGCGCGGATGGCGGTGCAAAGGTTGGTTTTCTGGCTAAGGCAAGAGGGGCATTCGCGGCATTCGGGGGTGTAAAGCGGGATCACATGATCGCCAACTTTCAGCGATTTTACGCCCGGACCCACAGCAATCACCACGCCCGCGCCTTCATGGCCCAGAATAGCCGGAAACAGCCCTTCGGGATCGGCACCTGACAGAGTGAACTCATCGGTATGGCAAATGCCGGTGGCCTTGATCTCGACCAGAACCTCGCCCTCTTTCGGGTCGGCCAGATTAACTTCCATGATTTGCAAGGGTTGGCCTGCGGCAATAGCGACGGCTGCACGAGTGCGCATGTGAGTTCCTCCTGAATGCTGCGAGTGAACCTGCCGCATCCGCCCCGAAATTGCAACGTAGGAAACCATCAACCATGGGCAAATTCCGAGTGGAATTGTGCCGACTCTTGCTTGCTATAGGGCACGGTTTCAGGCTTTGTCACCAGAGCCTCACAGTGGCTCTCTTTATGTAAAATAGCTGCTTTCTTCAGGATTTGGTGCCGGTGCTGAAGTCTTCCTCTCGTCCATTGATCAAGAAACTCGCCAGTGCGGCTGCATTGGCCTTGGCTCTAGCGCTTTGTGGATGCAGCCTATTGAAAGCCCCGACCCGTGTAGGGTCGGTAATGGAACTGGTTCCCGAACTGCCAGACCATTGCGGCGCCACACCTTTGCAGCCTTTGGTGGGCCAACCGTTCACAACTTTGGCTAGTCAGCCCGACCTAGCGGAATTGCGCGTTATCTGGCCCGAGCAAGAGGTTACGTCTGAATTGCGTGGCAAACGGATCAACGTGATGGTAGACAATGGTGGCCGTATTTTGCGGCTGTTTTGCGGATAACAGGAAAGTCCCATGCCCAAATGTTCCCTGACGGCCCTTGGAGGGTTTTCAATTCTGATGCTCCTTGGCGGATGCGTGGAACCAGCACCTTTGCCATCCCCACCCAGCGCAGATAGCTGTGGTGCAGTGGCACTGCAATCCTTGGTAGGCAGGTCCGCCTCAGTATTGCAAACCATGCGATTTGGAACCGAAACCCGGTTCTTGCGTCCCGGAGCGGCGGTGACGGCGGATTATGTCGATACCCGGCTGAATATCAGCATCGACAAAGGTGAGATGATAACCGCAGTCGCCTGCGGTTAGGTTTCCCCCCACCCGCCGGGTGGGAGGAGCCGGATTATTTCGCCATCCGATAGGTGGTATGGCAGGCCTTACAGGCTCCACCAACGCCCGCCATGCCTGCGCCGATCATCTCAATGCTACTGACATCCAAGGCCTGAACTGCGGTTTCCAGCCCTTTTCCTTTGGTGATGAAATCATCCCAGCCAGTCCATATCTCTGGCTTGGCCTCTGTGGCTGGATCGACGGCATTGGCTTCGAATTTGGCCGCAATCTGCGCCGATCCCGCAACCAGAACCTGTTTTGCGGCCTCTGCAGCGGCGGCGTCATAAGCGACTTTGCCACTGGCCATTTCGCCTAGGGCTTTCGCGGCGCCACCAAAGGTTTTCATCAGATCCTGACGGGCAATAACATTTGGATCGGTGGCTTCTGCCTCGGCAAAAGCGATGCCCGCAACAAGGGCGAAACCGATCGCAAGGGCTTTGGTGGTCAATTTCATTTTGGGCCTCCTGGTTGAATTGCAGGAAAGTATAGGCAGGAAAGTTGCGCTGAGCCTATTTGGATTTTGCGTCAGCCCTATCCGTTCACGCGATTGTCATGAGCGTAAAGTCCGCCGAATGCCGGCCTCTGGACTCTGGACTCTGAACAACCTTCACCTGCATATAGAACAAAATGGGAACATTTATGATCAATCGGCGAATCATGTCGCTTTGGTTTCCACGCCTACCCGTTGAGCGGGTGCTGCGTCTGCGGAAGGATACGCTCCCGTTTCCCATCGCAATCGTCGGTGATCGCAACGGAGCGCAGGCGCTGGTATCGTTGAACGAGGAGGCCGAGGCGGCGGGGCTTTGCGTCGATCAGCCGCTACGCGATGCCAGCGCAATGTGCGGAAATCTGGTGACCCATAGCGCCGACCCGCTGGCCGAGGCGGCCTTTCTGGGCGTGTTGCGCCGCTGGGCGGGCAAGTTCAGCCCCTGGGTCGCAGAAGAAGCCCCAGCCAGTTTGATGATCGACCTGACCGGTTGCGCCCATCTTTTCGGTGGCGAACCCAGCCTGTTGGTGCAGGCCGAAAGCGATTGCGCTGATCTTGGTCTGACGGTGCAGGCGGGAATTGCCGATACCGCAGGGGCAGCCTGGGCGCTGGCCCGCTTTGCCGGACAGGTGGCTGGGACTGATCGCAATGGCGATGCGATCAATCAGGAGGCACGTGCCACCCGTTCGCGCGCAGTCAAGCGGCGGGGTTGGGAACGAGGGGGCGCGGCCCCCGCATTTGGCGCGGCAGTCAAACGGGGGGCGCAAGGCTGCATCGCTGCAGCTGGCAATATTCGTGAGGCGCTGGCCCCCTACCCCTGGCTGCGCTGCGATTGGCACCAGAGGTGACCGAAGGGCTGGCGCGACTGGGGCTGCGCCGGGTGGGCGATCTGCTGATCCTGCCGCGCGCACCCTTTGCCCGCCGTTTTGGCGCGGCTGCCCTGCGCCGTCTGGATCAAGCCTTAGGCGCCGAGCCAGAGCCGATCACCCCCGCCCGTGCGCCGTTGTATTTCGCAACCCGAATCACCTTTCCCGACCCGATCGGCCTGCGCACCGATCTTGAGGCCGCGATTGACCGCCTGTTGCCAGCGCTTTGCGCGCGGTTGGTGGAAAAAGGGCGTGGGGCGCGGCAACTACGCCTGCAAGCCTTTCGCAGCGACGGCAAAGTGGAAGGTTTCGATGTCGGGCTTGCCCGCCCTGCTGATCAGGCTGCACGGATTCGCCCGCTGCTGCTTCTCAAGCTCGACAGCCTGGACCCCGGCTTAGGTATTGATCGCCTGCGGCTGGAAGTGACAGACAGCGAACCGCTGCATGTCAAGCAGCATCGCGGGCATTTTGACACCAATAACACAAACAGCCAAGGCAATGAGACGGATGGTGCATTGGATGATCTG
>CBDUEF010000272.1:0-4335 GCA_965366095.1 uncultured Cypionkella sp.
AAAGCAGTTGCTGATGATAGAGCGCCGGCACCGGATCATCGCAGCCATAGGCTTTTGGCATCCGGTCAGGAATGCGCAGGGTTCCGGCAATCGCGTCGATAAACGGCAATTGGCTGGCGAAATTCTTGTCATAGGCATCGCGCTCGTTGGCGTGGTGCCAATGGTGAAACTGCGGCGAAGCGACCAGCCATTTCAGCGGCCCGAAATCCAGCTTGACGTTGGAATGGATCAGCAGGGCCTGCCAGTGATAGATGATCGCATATATCATCACCGACAGCGGCGAGAACCCCAAAGCATAGACAGGCAGCAACGAGGCCGACATGGTGATCAACTGATCCACCGGATGCACGCGATGGGCAGCAAGCCAATCCATTTCCTCGATCGAGTGATGCACGGCGTGGAATTTCCACAGCCAAGGCACCGAATGAAAGGTGCGGTGGGCGACATAGAAACCAACATCGGCAATCAGGATGACTTCGAGCGTTTGCAGCCACAGGGGCTGCGATTGCACAAAGTCGCGCAGCGTTTGCGGCACCATCATGTCAGACGCGGTCATCCAGCCGATCATCACCGCCATGAACAGCAGTTTGATGACAATGCCGTTGAAAATCAGATAGAACACATCATTCCACCAGTTCTTGCGGATCAGCTTTTGATCGGCATGCAGCGGCAAGATCTGCTCGAAGGGGATGAAGATCAAAGCGGCGATCAGGATGGCGCGCCAGTCGATCAGGCCAAGAATGTCCATGGGTGTATTCCCTTCCTTCAGGCTGGATCACAGCAAATGCGGCAAAACCATCGGCGTGCGGGTTTTGTAATCGGCGTATTCGGGGAAAACCCGGCCCAGGACGGATTCTTCGTGCAGCATCCGGCGGTATTGAAAGTAGAATTGGACCAACCCGAAGATCGCGGCCAGAGAACTGCCGTTCAGCAAGACCACGCCAATCACCGTAAGCGCCTCGGCCGTGTAAAGCGGGTGGCGCACATGCGAGTAGGGGCCCGCGGTGACCAAATGGCGCGCCGTCGCCATGACTGAAAACGCGCGGCCCAGCCACCAAAGGCAATAGATGGAACCAACCGATCCCGCGACGATCAGCCAGGTGGCAATGGCCAGCTGGCCATCGGAAATCGGGGCATGGGGAACGGCGATCAACCCGATCAAGATGAACGTGCCCATAAAGGCTGAGAGACGGGCATCAAATCCGGCAGCCGTTTCTTTGGCCGGGGTGCGGGTGACGGTCAGCCAGACGATCATCGTTAGAAACCCAAAGGTGGTCAGATTGGCCACAGCCATCATGGCCCAATGAAAATCAAACACCGGGGCATTCATCATGCCCAACGCATTCACGGCTGTTTTGTAGAACTGCCAAAGAAAGAAAATCAGGATGACCGTTTTGCCGAGGGAATCTTCGATCTGCAATTTGCGTGATGAAAGGGTATTGGACAGAGATGCACTGGTTACTGCCTGTAATGTCATAGCGGATTTCCCGATTCCCAAGATTTGCGTTTACGCTCTATTCAGGAAACAATTGCCGGGCAAAAGCGGCGGATTTGTGATGGATTTGCGATTAGTTAGCGGCGATCTGGCCCCAGTCTGCCGCCTGCATCTCGCGCAGGCGTGAGGCGGTGCGGGCAAATTCGAATGAGCCGGTGCCTTCGGTATATAGGCGCTCCGGCTCGTCGGCGGCGGAGCAGATCAGCCGCACCTTGGCCTCATAAAGTGCATCAATCAGGATCACAAAACGCTTGGCCTCGTTGTAGTTGCTGGCCGAAAGATAGGGGATGTCTTCAAGGATCAGCACCCGCACCGCCTGAGCAATGGCCAGAAAATCGGCAGGGCCGAGCGGTTTGGCGCAAAGATCCCAAAAACTGGCGCGGCCAATCCCGTTGGAAAAGCGTGGCAGCTGGACCACTCGGCCATTGACCGGCAGCCGCAGCACCTCACCGGGATCGCCGCCGCTAAGGTCCCTCCAGATCGCTGAAATCTCGGCGGCTGCCTTGCCTGCGGGGGTAAAATACACTTGTGCCCCGGTCAGGCGGTGCTGGCGGTAATCATGTGGGCTTTCCAGCGCGATGATCTGCATCTTGTCGCGGATCAGCGCGATGAAAGGCAAGAACAGCGCCCGGTTCAGCCCGTTAAGGTAAAGATCTTCGGGCGCACGGTTCGAGGTGGTGACGATGACCACCCCGGCAGCAAAGAGCTTTTCGAACAAGCGACCGACGATCATTGCATCGGTGATATCGGTGATCTGCATCTCGTCAAAGGCCAAAAGCCGGGTGTCGCGGATGATCGCCTCGGCCACCGGGGCAATGGCATCATCGACACCACTTTTGCGCGCCAGATGCAGCCCGTGCTGAACCTCTTGCATGAAAGCGTGGAAATGCACCCGCCGTTTGTTGGAGATATCGGTGGCGGCAAAAACCAAATCCATCAGCATGGATTTGCCGCGCCCCACCCCGCCCCAGAGATAAAGGCCGGGCGGCGGCATCAATGGCCTGGCAAAGAGGCCAGCGAAGAGGCCGATCTTGCGGTTGGCGTTCGTCTCAAGCCAGGCGCGCAGCTCTTCAAGTTGCGGCAGCACCGCAAGCTGCGCGGGGTCTGCGTGCAGCAGGCCCGTGGCCACTTTCTCGTCATAGATCTGTGTCAGGCTTTGTCGCATGGTGCCTGTGTAGCGCCCCAAAGCCGCGCTGCAAAGGCTATGCCTGTGGCGGTGAAGCCGCGTTTATGAGGTGCAGGTCGGAGAATTCAACAATTCGGCTATATTTCGGCCCTTGCGTTCGCTAGCATCGCCCGAATTGTAGTTTCACCTGCCCAACTGACAGGAATTTTGAATTATGTCCCAGACCAGCCGTACCCAAATCTCCGGCGTTCCCGCGGCACCCGCTGTCCCAGCCCTTCAGATCGGGGTGCGTCAGCGCAGCCTGCGGCGGCATTGCCGGTTGGGGCGCGCCACCGAACTGGTGTTCATTCTGGTCACGGGCGCGACGCTTGCGCTTTCCGGCGGGGCCGAGGCGCAGGCGGGCTGGGGTGGGACGACAAGCACCGATTTCGCCGATCCCACGAACTACGTCGGCGATGCTGACCCGTCAGGTGGCCACTTCATTCTTAATGACGGGACGATTGCAGACCAGCCTACGCTGTCGGGACCGATCACGATTAACACTGGCGCCGTCAGCGACGGTGTATTGACCATCAATGACGATTTGATCGCCATTGGCGGCCTGACCGTCACCGGCAGTGGCACGGTGATGGTCGGCGCACTGGGTAAAATTACCGGTGGCCTACTGGGCGGTGGCGGCGACGCGGTCAACGGCGGAACTATTGACGTTGTGACCTCGAATTCTGGGAATTTCACGAACACCTCGGCCGGCATTGTCACCGGCGAGATGCAGACCAACGGCGGCACTGTCGTTCTGGACCCGGCCAGTTTTGTGGGGTCACTGAACAACATTTCGGGCACCACCGATCTGGGCGGCAATGTCGGCGGGGATGTCACCGTTTCGGGCGGCACGGTGACGCTGAACACGGGCGGCAACGTGGTTGGCGCGGTGGTCGTGTCGGGCGTCGGGACGCTGACCGTCGACAGCGCCGATACTGTGACTGGGGTTACGCAGACCGGCGGCACCATCGACGGGAGTGCCACGCTGACCACCACGACCTTTGGGCAAAGCGGTGGCGATCTGGCGGGGACGGTCAGCGCATCAGGCGCCAAGACGCTAGACGGCGGCACCATTTCAGGCACGCTGTCAGGTGCGGGGGCGACCACGATCCAGACCGGTGCCACCACCGTGACAGGCACCATTGACGGCGATGTGACGGTTGGGGCGGGCGGCAAACTGGTCATTGGCACCAGTAATGCCATCGGCGGGTCGATCACCACCACCGGCTCGGTTGTCAACTATGCGAACGGGGTGGATGAGGCATCGCCGCTGATCGTCAATTCCATCACCACACAGCTAGAGGTTCTTGTCGGCGCTGCTGCCACTCAATCGGGTGTGATCAGTGAGTTGGGCGGCCCGCGCCCGATTGAAAAGATCGGCACCGGCAAGCTAACCCTGTCGGGCGCGAACACCTATACCGGGGTCACCACGGTAACCGCGGGCACATTGGATGTGACGGGCTCTATCGCCTCGGCGGTGGTGACGGTGAACAATGCGGCGAGCGTCAAGGTTGACGGGGCATCGCTGTTGGACACGGCGGCGGTAACGCTGAACGGCAACAGCAATCTGACACTGACCGGCAGCGAAACCATCGGCTCGTTGGCGGGCGCTTCGGGCAGCACGGTGGCGCTTGCGGGCAACACGTTGACAACAGGCGATGCGACCAGCACCACC
>CBDUEF010000273.1:0-4329 GCA_965366095.1 uncultured Cypionkella sp.
TCGCCGCATCCCCACTGCCGGTTCATTGTCCCATCATACCGAAGTGTGGGGGGGGGCAATTTATAGAGGTGCCCACCTGATGATCCGGCCATTCGGGATTGGATTGAACGCTGCAAACCCCGCCCCGCCTGTTTGCGCGCAATTGCGGCGGATGTGTCAACCTAACCGCTGCATCCGGCTCATCTGCACAGCCAAAATCCCCAAGGCGGCAATCGCGACGCCGACCATGTCCAGAATTGTGATGTGTTCGCCCAAAAGCATTGCCGCCACCAATACTCCAAAGAACGGATTGAGAAAATGAAAGGTTGACGCCTTTACTGCGCCGACTCTGCCGACCAGCGAGAACCACAACAGGGTTGCCGCTAAACCGGGAACGAAAATCTGATAGGCAAAGGCCAGAACCAACGGGAGGCTAGGGATCAGAAAAAACGTCTCTGACATGCCGGAAACTACCCCAAGGCTGATTGATCCGACCAGCATCTGCAACCCCACAACCATCAAGAGATTGCCGCCTGACGATACCGAGCGCACGGTCAAGGTGGCCACGGCCAAGGATGTGGCCCCAATGACACATAGCAGGATAGAGATTGGGTCAGCGCCTGCCGTAACCCGGCCGCCCATGATCATTGCAACGCCAATAAACCCTGCGCCCAGCCCCCCAATTCCCAACGGAGCCACTTTTTCACCGCGCAAAAACCAACCGAGCAATGCAACGATCAGAGGCATCGACGATGCGATTATGGCGGCCAGAGACGCTTCAACTTTTTCGAGAGCGATGAAGTTCAAGCCCAGATAAAGCGCGTTCTGACAAAATCCGAAAATCACCACCGAACGGGCAACCGGCCAACTGAGCTTCCAACTCTGGCCCAAAGCACGCGCAACGCCGATCGCAATAAGCCCGGAAATCGCAAAGCGCAAAGAAAGCGCAAGCAGAGGCGGCGCACCGGCGACGATAATCCGGGCGGTAGCAAAGGCCGATGACCACATCAGCGCAAATGCCAATCCCATGGCGATAGCCCGTAGATCCATGCTTTTTCCGATCCCAATAAAAAGGCCGCCCATTAGGCGACCCTTTCAATCCTTCGACCCACCCGCAAGGGCCTATCGACCTCAGGCGTTGACGCTGTCTTTCAATGCCTTGGCAATCGCGAACTTCACCTGTTTGTCCGCAGCCTTGGTGACGGTCTCGCCGGTGGCAGGGTTGCGAACTTGACGCTCTGGACGCTCACGGCAAACCATTTTGCCCAAACCCGGAAGGGTTACAGCGCCACCAGCGGCCACTTCACGCGCTACGATTACAGCAATAGCATCAAGTGCCGATGCGGCGGTTTTCTTGTCTGCGCCCATCGTGTCTGCCATGGCGGCCAGAAGCTGAGTCTTGGTGATTGGTTTGGACATGTTTTTTCCTTCATTGCGATCTGAAAATCTTTCCAGACCTGTCTATGCCTTTATGGCTTACTAAGCGCTTTTCACGATTTGGCATGTCCAAGGCAAGCGGTTTCAGCCAAAAATAAGGACAAAATGCAACTTTAGAGGAAGGCCGTTTCCTCAAAACTACGCAATTTTCGGCTGTGAATGCGTTCAAGTGGCATTTCACGCAGCCTCTCCATTGCCCTTATGCCGATTTGCAGATGACGTGAAACTTGAGTTTTATAGAACTCCGAGGCCATTCCCGGCAACTTCAATTCGCCATGCAATGGTTTATCCGAAACGCAAAGCAAAGTACCGTAGGGCACCCTAAAACGAAATCCATTGGCCGCAATAGTTGCGCTTTCCATATCCAGCGCGATGGCGCGGCTTTGGCTCAGTCGACGCACCGGGCCGGATTGGTCGCGCAACTCCCAATTGCGGTTGTCAATCGTGGCCACGGTGCCGGTGCGCATGATGCGTTTTAGCTCATAGCCCTGCAATTGGGTGATATCGGCAACTGCCTCTTGTAGGGCGATCTGAATTTCTGCCAATGCCGGGATCGGAACCCAAGTTGGCAGATCGTCGTCAAGTACGTGATCCTCGCGCATATAGGCATGAGCAAGCACGAAATCTCCTAGGCTTTGGCTGTTTCGCAGGCCCGCACAATGGCCAACCATCAGCCAGGCATGAGGCCGCAAGACGGCAATATGATCAGTTGCTGTCTGGGCATTGGAAGGGCCCACGCCAATATTCACCAAGGTAATGCCCTGACCGTCACGCCGCTTTAGATGGTAGGTTGGCATTTGGGGCAATTTTGCACTGGGCACGATTACACCGTCTGGGCTGTTGATGATCTGGTTTCCCGTTGCCACAAAACTCGTATAGCCCAACACAGGATCGGCCAAAGCGGCACGGGCAAAAGCTTCAAATTCCTCGACGTAGAATTGATAGTTGGTGAACAGCACATGATTTTGAAAATGTCCGGCATCGGTCGCAGTGTAGTGTGACAGACGGGCAAGGCTGTAGTCTACGCGCTGGGCTGTAAAGGGAGCCAAAGGGGCAGAGCCGTCAGGGTTGCGGGTGTCAACGCCGTTCACGATGTCATCGTTGGTCGTGGCGAGGTCGGGCACGTCAAAGACGTCGCGCAAACTGAACGTCAGCACACCCTCTTGCGGCACTGAAACCGCCGCATTTCCGGCGACGGCGAAATGAACTGGAATCGGTGTGGATGAGGCCCCGATCTGAATTGGTACGCCATGGTTCAGGATCAGCAATTCAAGCTGTTGGATCAGATAGCTTCGAAACAGATCCGGGCGTGTAACGGTGGTTGAGTAAGTTCCCGGTCCGGCAACATGCCCAAAAGACAACCGGCTATCGGGCTTTACATGACTGACAACTGTCAGTCGGATTTCCGGATAGAAAGCCCTAAAACGGGAGGTGGGCTTGCCGCCAAGGACCACGAGACTGAAATGCCTGGCCAGAAAGCTGGTCGCCTCGGCATAAAGTTGTTCCAGTCGTGTGACGGCGGCCGCGGCATCGGTATAGGAAATGGTTTCGGCCTGATCCGGCGTCATGATTGGCATAGATTCGTCATTCATCGAGGTATCTTCCAGAATTTGATCGGGCATCTAAGGTTGAATTCGAGGGTATCGCAAGCGAAGTCTTGATGACAGGCCTTGAAGTGGATGGACGCTGGGCAGATATTGATGAAATGAACATATTGCTTTGTCTTGGTTACGGGTATTCGGTTGCGGCTTTGTCGCGGCGATTGATTGCTCTGGGATGGGGGATTGTGGGCACCACACGGGAACTTGGCAAGGTTGATGCGTTGCGGGCGACAGGCGTGGAGCCGTTGATCTGGCCTGGCGATTTGACGGAGGTGCTCAAGCATTCGACGCATGTTTTGATTTCTGCGGCGCCGGGTGTTGGCGGGGACCCGTTTCTGGAATGGGCGCGAGACCAAATTTTGGCCGCCCGTCCAGAATGGGTGGGCTATCTTTCCACAACGGCGGTTTATGGCGATCGTCAGGGTGGTTGGGTGGATGAGACAACCCCGGTCAATCCGCAATCGGTTCGAGCGCAGGAACGGGTTGCGGCCGAGAGGGCGTGGGCGGCCACCGGATTGCCGCTGCATATCTTTCGGCTGGCCGGAATTTATGGGCCGGGCCGGGGGCCGTTCGAAAAGGTGCGGGATGGGACGGCGCGGCGGATCATCAAGCCGGGGCAAATCTTTAGCCGGATCCATGTCGCGGATATTGTGACGACCTTGATCGCCTCGATGGCGCACCCCAATCCGGGGGCCACCTATAACGTCTGCGATGACGAACCGTCCCCGCCTGAGGACGTTTTGGGCTATGCGGCGCAGCTTTTGGGGCTGCCCAGCCCGCCGGAAGTTGCCTTTAAAGACGCAGAGATGTCGCCGATGGCGCGGTCATTTTATGCGGAGTCTAAGCGGGTGCGCAATGATCGGATCAAAACGGAATTGGGCGTCGAATTGGCCTATCCCAGCTATCGTGAGGGGCTGGCTTCGTTGCTATAAGACGGCGTGTATGTCCGTGCGACACTTTCCTGAGTATTTGATTTCAATGGCTTACCTAACAGCATTTACGATCCGTTAGTATTTGCCGCTCATCGCCTTGCCGAAGCGGGATCAATGGCGGCTGTGGTGAGGCAGGGCCAAGTCCACCTTGCTGAAGGCATTGGATTCAGAAGTTGGAACGCTTGGATGCAGGCTGTAGAGCGGATAGCCCTAGCGTTTCCCAAATTGGCCGCGCAGAGATCATCAGCGCGCCGCAAAACTGGAAATTCGGGAAAAGAACGAACAAAGCCTGCAACCCATTGAGGTCGCAGGCTTTGTTGGAATATTTGGTGCCCAGGAGAGGACTCGAACCTCCACGTCTTGCAACACTGGTACCTGAA
>CBDUEF010000274.1:0-4287 GCA_965366095.1 uncultured Cypionkella sp.
TTAAACGCCCATTTGCCCTCTTCGCTTTTTTCACGTGACCACAAAACCCTTTCCTAATACCCGCCATGGAGAAAGGCTTGCCGTATTCCATCAAAAGGAAGGTCATGTTCCTGTTTGGTCGGGCTTGCATAAGCGCCACCAATACAGGGTGCAGCGAAATCTCTTCTTCGGCTCCTGACATGGATTGGCAGCCCGGAAGCGCCGACACGGTGGCAGGAAAGGGAATGTGGACGCGATCCAGTCGGCCAAGGGTAGCACCGGCGATGGCTTCAGGGCGGCGAAGGCGGGTCACGGCCAAGGCTTCAGACATAGCTTACAAGTTCCTCCAAAACGGCCCGGGCTTCGGAGCCGAAGGGTTTCACATCACCCAGGGTAAGATGCTCAAGGCGACTTGCGGCCCGGCTTGGCAACGCCAGAAGAGTGGCCCGAACGTTGCGCAAGATGCCAGCCTATTCCTTTTCGATCTCGGCCAAGGGGGCAACTTGCCACGGGCGCTGGCAGATTCAACCTTTTCGGCATTGGCACGGGTAAGGCGGATTTTCTTGGTGTTCAATTCGGAGTTTGCCGCCAAAGCCGATGATCCGCCCTCTGCCGAAGGGATTGGAGATCGCCCAAGACTGCGGGCTTCGGATCAAAACTGTCTTCCGCCCGACGTGGGATTCTGCCATCGCGTGCTATCGCATGAATCCGGGACGGGGTCAGGCCAAGCCAATCTGCACGCCCGGTAGACGCCATCTGGTCATCAGCGGCAAGGGCAGCCGGGCCGTGGATCATGGCGGCTATATCTGCCAATTTGATTTCAGTCAGATCTTGCGCGTTTCATTCCTTTGGGCTGTGGGTGGCCGGTGGCAATCTCAAAAAATCCCGTTCCCGATTTTCATTTGTATGTTGGGGCGTGATATTCCAAGGCTTCGCGTCCCCCCTGACCAAAGTGCCGGGTGGGACCCGCTGCGGCGGGTATCGGGTGATATCGCCGTTCACAGATTGATAAAGAAGGGGTAACCGCGAGCAGGATCACGCCGACGGCCTTGCGCACCCGATGGGCGGCCAGATCGCCCCGTGCTGCAGCATCGCGGTGCCTGATTTTGAACTTATTGCCGAAACATAGCCGACGAAAAGACGCGTTTCCGCCGCCCTAGTGGTGGCCAAGATGGCAATTTCCAAAAGGTTTTTTCCGAGGGATTTGGACATTCACCCGATCAAGATAGCCGGAGCTTCCCGAATATGGCTGATGCAAGGACGATCATCCCCTCTCCGATATCTCCCGGACCAATCTGCATCAGATCAGAGCGACAACCGTCGGCAACAGTCACCACGACCCGCAAACCAATCTTGCGATGACATCTACGCTCCTTGGTCGGGCCAAATTTATCAGGAAAACCACGTCGACATTCAGGAACGGCGGGCGTGACTAAACTTGGGATAGCAGTTAAAATGCCTCCTCTGCCTTCCTGTGTCTCTGAGGCGCAAGCAATGCACCTTGATACCGCATCACAGAATCAGGTGATCCTTGGCAGGTTGCAATTTCGCTTGAAATCGCGCCCTTTGCGGCGGTGATGCTGAAATCCGAGCGGCCCTTCAGGCATCAGTTGGTTCACCAATATTGAAATATGTTTCAGATGTTCAAGATTGCCTGAACTAACCAGCCACGTCTATACTTGGGTGAAAGAGGGGATTCCAATGACACAGCTATATATCAATGGTGAATGGCAGGCGGGTATTGCTGAGGTTGAAAACCTGAATCCATCCGATACTTCGGACCGGATCGGCAGCTATGCTCAAGCCGGCGCGCATCAGTTGGAGGCGGCGTTGGCAGCGGCGCGGCGGGCGCAGCCAATCTGGGCCGCGGCAGGGATTCAAAAGCGCCATGATGTGCTGATGGCGATTGGCACCGAATTGATGGCGCGGGCCGAGGAGATCGGGCGGATCATTGCGCGCGAAGAGGGCAAGCCTGCGGCCGAGGGCAAGGGCGAGGTTTACCGCGCTGGGCAGTTTTTCACCTATTTCGCCGGGGAATGTCTGCGCAATCAGGGCGATCTGGCGGAATCCGTGCGCCCCGGTATCGAGATTGACGTGCGCCGTGAGCCTGTGGGCGTGGTGGCCGTGATCAGCCCGTGGAATTTCCCGATTGCGACGCCTGCGTGGAAAATCGCGCCTGCCTTGGCCTATGGCAATGCGGTGGTGTGGAAGCCCGCGAATGTGACGCCTGCCAGTGCGGTGGCGCTGACCGAGATTATTGCGCGTCAGGACATTCCGGCGGGGCTGTTCAACATGGTGCTGGGATCGGGGCGCGAGGTGGGGCAGCGCTTGGTGGAAAGCCGGGGCGTGGATGCGATCACCTTTACCGGATCGGTGGGGGTGGGGCGCGGGATTGCTGCTTCGGCTGTCGCTAATATGACCAAGGTGCAGATGGAGATGGGGTCGAAAAACCCGATGCTGATCATGGAGGATTGCGATCTGGCTTTGGCGGTGGCGCATGCGGCAGGGGCGGCTTTTGGCGGCACCGGGCAGAAATGCACCGCCGCCAGCCGCTTGATCGTGCATGAGGCGGTGCATGATGAGTTTGTGGAGCGGCTGGTTGCTGCGGCGCAGGCGTTCAAGGTGGGCCATGCGTTGGAGGCTGGCACGCAGTTGGGTCCGGTGGTGAGCGCGGGGCAATTGGCGCAGAATCTGGACTATGTCGCCAAGGGCCGGGCCGAGGGGGCCGAGTTGCTGTGTGGGGGTGAGCGGTTGGAGCGCGCGACGCAAGGCTATTACATGTCGCCAGCGGTGTTTGTGGGCACGCGCAATGATATGGTGATCAACCGCGAAGAGATGTTCGCGCCGATCACTTGCGTGATCAAGGCGGGCAGTTACGCCGAGGCTTTGACGCTGGCCAATGACAGCGAGTTCGGGCTGACGGCGGGGATCATGACGAAATCCTTGGCGCGGGCCAGCCATTTTCGCGCCCATATGCGGGCGGGCTGCGTGATGGTGAACCTGCCGACGGCGGGCACCGATTACCATGTGCCCTTTGGTGGGCGCGGGGCCTCGAGTTTCGGGCCGCGCGAGCAAGGGCGCTATGCGGCGGAGTTTTATACATCGGTGAAAACCGCCTATGTCGCCGCCGGGGAGCCGCTGTGATGCTGATCGACGGGCTGCAATACGCCAATTGGTCGGAGAAAATCTTTCGCCAGATGCGGGCGGGCGGTGTCGATGCGGTGCATGTGACCATCACCTATCACGAGACATTCCGCGAAACCGTGCTGGTGATCGAACGCTGGAACCGCTGGTTTGAGCAGTTTCCCGAGCTGATCTTTCAGGGCTTTACGGCGGATGATGTGCGGCTGGCGCGGCAAACCGGGCGGACGGCGATCTTTTTCGGATCGCAAAACCCGTCGTGCATCGAGGATGATATCGGGCTGGTCGAGGTGCTGCACCGTCTTGGCCTGCGATTTATGCAACTGACCTATAACAACCAATCCTTGCTGGCGACGGGCTGTTATGAGGCCGAAGATGGCGGGCTGACCCGGATGGGGCGGGCGGTGGTGGCCGAGATGAACCGGGTGGGGCTGGTGGTGGATATGAGCCATTCGGGCGAGCGATCGACGTTTGAGGCGATTGAACACTCGACAAGGCCGATCACGATTTCGCATGCGAATCCAGCGTCTTGGCATCCGGCGTTAAGGAATAAATCGGATGCTTTGTTGCGGGCGCTGGGGGCATCTGGGGGGGTGCTGGGGCTGTCGGCCTATCCGCATCATCTTAAAGCGGGCAGCGGGTGTTCCTTGCAAAGCTGGTGCGACATGGTTGCGCTTGCTGTCGATCTGGTCGGACCGCAGAATGTGGGGATCGGCACGGATCTCTGTCAGGATCAGCCGGATTCTGTGGTGGAATGGATGCGCTCGGGGCGTTGGACCAAGGCGGTGGAGTTTGGCGAGGGATCGGCTGCGGCGCCGGGGTTTCCGGCGATGCCTGCGTGGTTCCATGACAACCGCGATTTCGGCGCAGTTTCTGATGGGTTGAGGGCGGCGGGGATGAATGAGGCGCTGATTGCCGGGGTGATGGGCGAGAACTGGCTGGGGTTTTTTGAGCGCAGTTTCGGGGGGGCGAAGTGATGGAAACAGCAACGCAGATCAAGGATGTGGCGGCGTTCCGGCGCGTTCCGGCCGAGGTGATGACGCTTGCGCGGATGGGGGCGGCGCATCCGATGCGGTTGTCGTTTTTGCGCCAGTTGTTGCGCCGGGTGAAGGCCGAGGGCTGGCGGTTTGACCGTCCGGTCTGGCAGATGGACGGCAGGGGCGTGGG
>CBDUEF010000275.1:0-4278 GCA_965366095.1 uncultured Cypionkella sp.
ATAATAGGGAGACCAAAATGACGCTTCGTTCCACCCTTCTGGCCAGCGCTGTGGCCTTTGCTTTCGCCGGTTCCGCCCATGCTGCGGGCTGCGACAAGGTGACCTTCTCGGATGTCGGCTGGACCGATATCACCGCCACCACCGCCGCCACCACCATGGTGCTTGAGGCTTTGGGCTATGAAACCGAAACCAAAGTGCTGTCGGTTCCGGTGACCTATGAGGGCCTTGCCTCGGGCGATATCGACGTTTTCCTTGGCAACTGGATGCCGACGATGGAAAGCAATATCGCCCCCTACCGCGATGCCAAAACCGTTGACACCGTGCGTGTGAACCTTGAGGGCGCGAAATACACCCTTGCCACCAACGCCAAGGGCGCCGAACTCGGGATCAAGGATTTCGCCGACATCGCCCCCCATGCCGCTGATCTGGAGGGGAAAATCTACGGGATCGAGGCCGGAAATGACGGCAACAAGCTGATCCTTGATATGATCGACAAAGACGCCTTTGGCCTGAAAGCCGCCAAGGTCGAATTGGTCGAATCCTCGGAACAAGGCATGCTGGCACAGGTTGAGCGTGCCGATAATGACGGCAAGGCGATCATCTTCCTTGGCTGGGAACCCCACCCGATGAACGCCAAGTTCAAGATGTCTTACCTGACCGGCGGCGATGATTTCTTTGGCCCGAACCTTGGCGGTGCCACCGTCGCCACCAACACCCGCGCGGGCTATGTCGCCGAATGTGCCAATGTTGGCAAGCTGTTGACCAACCTGTCGTTCACGCTGCCGATGGAAAATGAGATCATGGGCGCAATCTTGAACGACGGCACCGATCCGCGCGTGGCCGCGAAAACCTGGCTTGCCGCCCATGCCGATGTGATCGGCCCCTGGCTGGACGGTGTCACCACCAAGGACGGTGGCGATGCGATGGCGGCCGTGACCGCCGCATTGCAATAAAAGAACGGCCCCCGCGCAATCGGGGGCCTTTTTCTTTCAGGTTCAGGGGGCAGGATGGACTGGCTGACAGCGTATAAAATTCCTATCGGGGCTTGGGCCAATACGGTCTTTGTCTGGATGAAAACCAATCTTTCCGGGTTTTTCAACGCCATTTCCAAAACTCTGGAATGGATGATCGACAGCTTCATGTGGTTGCTTCAGGCGCCCAACCCCTTGGTGATCATTGCGATTTTCATGGGCCTTGCCTGGGTCTTGCAGCGCAACTGGAAAATTTGCCTCGGTGTCGGCCTTGGCTTTTTGTTTGTGCTGAACCAAGGCTATTGGAAGGAAACCACCGAAAGCCTGACGCTGATCCTGTCGGCTTGCGCGGTCTGCATGGCCATCGGCGTGCCCATTGGCATTGCCTGCGCCCATAGCGCCCGCCTTAACGCCGCCCTCTCGCCAATTCTTGATCTGATGCAAACCCTGCCCACCTTTGTCTACCTGATCCCGGCGATCATCTTTTTCGGCATCGGCATGGTGCCGGGCCTGATTGCCACGGTGATTTTCGTCCTCCCCGCCCCGATCCGGCTGACCGAACTCGGCGTCGCCTCAACCCCGACAGCCCTGCTTGAGGCCGCCACCGCCTTTGGTGCCACGCCAAGACAACGGCTGTGGAAAGTCGAGCTGCCTTGGGCGCTGCCGCAGATCATGGTGGGCCTCAATCAAACCATCATGCTGTCGCTGTCGATGGTTGTCATCGCCTCGATGGTGGGGGCGAACGGGCTGGGTGTGCCAGTGATGCGGGCCTTGGCTTCGGTCAACGCCGCCAAGGGCTTCGAGTCGGGTTTCGTGATCGTTGTGGTCGCCATCGCCCTACGCTCAACCTTTCAGCGCAAGGTGAAATAATGGTCAATGCTGTAGAGTTCGACCGCGTCAGCATCGTGTTCGGCGATCACCCCGAACATGCCTTGCCATTGATGGATCAGGGGATGTCGCGCCCGGATATTCAGGCCAAAACCAGCCAGATCCTCGGGGTGCATGATTGCAGCCTTTCGGTGGCAAAGGGCGAGATTCTGGTGCTGATGGGTCTTTCCGGGTCTGGCAAATCCACCCTACTGCGCGGTGTGAACGCGCTCAACCCCGTGGTGCGGGGCGAGGTTCGGGTGCATGACGGCACCAAGATGGTCTCGGTCACCAAGGCCGATCCGGCCACCCTGCGCCGCTTGCGGCTTTCCCATATTGCCATGGTCTTTCAAGCCTTTGGCCTGCTGCCTTGGCGCACAGTGCGCGACAATGTCGGCCTTGGGCTGGAACTGGCCGGCCAAACCCCCGAGCAGCGCCGCGCCAAAGTGGATGAACAACTGGCGCTGGTGAACCTAAGCCAATGGGCCGAACGCAAAGTTGGGGAGCTGTCGGGCGGCATGCAGCAACGCGTCGGCCTCGCCCGCGCCTTCGTGACCAACGCGCCGATCCTTTTGATGGACGAGCCGTTCTCGGCGCTTGATCCGCTGATCCGCGCCCGGCTTCAGGATGAGCTGTTAGACCTGCAAGCCAAGCTGAAACGCACCATCATTTTCGTCTCCCACGATCTGGATGAGGCTTTCAAACTCGGCAACCGCATCGCCCTGATGGAGGGCGGGCGCATCGTGCAAATCGGCACCGCGCGCGAGATCATCGCCAACCCGTCGTCGGAATATGTCGCCGATTTCGTGGCGCATATGAACCCTCTGGCCGTGCTGACCGCCCGCGACGTGATGGAGCCGGGCGAGAGCCGCGCCCCCGCAGTGGATTGCGAGACCCCGGTAAAGGCCCTGATGGAGCAGATGTCGGCGGGCGCGGTCGAGCTTTGCGTCACCGAAAACGGCCAACCCATCGGCCGCGTTTCCGCCGCCTCTTTGATGGCCAAGCTGATCAACCCGCGCGGAAGCGTTTGATCATTCAATCACATCATCATCGGCGGCGATCTTTTTAGCCGCCGGTGTCTTGGCAACAGCCTTTTTAGCCGCCGGCTTTTTCGCAGCCGCTTTCGCCGGAGCCTTCGCCGCCGCCTTCTTGGCCACCGCTTTCTTGACCGGAGCCTTCTTTGCGGCCCCCTTCTTGCCCGGCTTCCCTGCCTTCTCGGCAATCAGCGCCAAAGCCTCTTCCAGCGTCACCGCCTCGGGCGCAATTTCTTTCGGCAAGGTCGCATTCACCTTGGCCCATTTCACATAAGGCCCGTATTTCCCCGGCATCACCTGCACCGCGCCGCCGTCCGGATGCTCGCCCAACTCGCGCAAAGGTTCCGCTGCCGGACCGCCGCGCCGCCCCGCCAGTTTCTGCGCCAAAACCTCAACCGCGCGGTTCATGCCGATGGTGAACACCTCTTCCACATCGGCAATATTGGCATAGACCGCCCCATGTTTCACATAAGGCCCAAAGCGGCCAATGGCGGATTCGATCATCACCCCATCATCCGGGTGCGGCCCGATCTGGCGCGGCAAAGACAGCAATTCAATCGCCCGCTCCAGCGTCAGCGTGCCAGACTCCCAGCCCTTGGGCAGGCTTGCGCGCGGCGGTTTCGGCGCCTCTTCTGTGGCCTCGCCCTTTTGCACATAGGGGCCAAAACGCCCCGCGCGCAGCGAAATTTCAACGCCATCGGCATCGGCCCCCAAAACCCGCCCATCAACCGAGCCGCCCTCTTCGCCCGAAATCGGCCTTGTATAGCGGCACTCAGGATAATTGCCGCAGCCGATGAAGGCGCCACCGGAACGCGAGGTTTTCAGATGCAGCCGCCCGGTGCCGCAAGAGGTGCAAATGCGCGGATCAGACCCATCCTCGCGCAGCGGATACAAGTGCGGAGACAGGAAATCATCAATCTTCTCAAGCACTTCACCAATCCGCAGATCAGCGGTTTCGGCAATCGCCGCCGAGAAATCGCGCCAGAACCGTGCCAGCACTTCCTTGTAATCCCGCGTCCCTGCCGACACATCATCAAGCTGGCTTTCCAGATCGGCGGTGAAATCATATTCGACATAGCGGCGGAAAAAATTGGTCAGAAACGCCGTAACCAGCCGCCCCTTATCCTCGGGGATCAGCCGGTTCTTGTCCTTGCGCACATATTCGCGGTCCACAATCGTGGTTAACACCGAGGCATAGGTCGAGGGCCGGCCGATGCCCAACTCCTCCATCTTTTTCACCAAAGTCGCCTCGGAATAGCGCGCGGGCGGTTGGGTGAAATGCTGCTCGGGCGTGATTTTGCGCTTGTCGACCGCCTCGCCCTGCATGATCTGCGGCAAGCGGCCCTCGTCCTCGTCCTCGTCGTCGCGGCCCTCTTCATAGACCTTGAGAAAGCCGTCAAACAGCA
>CBDUEF010000276.1:0-4273 GCA_965366095.1 uncultured Cypionkella sp.
ATCGGCGTGGCGGGGGGCGACATAGATGAAAGCGGGGCCACCGGGGCCGGAATTGAGGTATTTATAGGTGCAGCCGACGGCGAAATCGGCATGGCATTGCGCCAGATGGACTTGGAAAGCGCCTGCGGAATGGGCCAGATCCCAGATGGTGAGCGCGCCGTGTTTATGGGCGCGGGCGGTGATTGCGGCCATGTCATGCTTGCGGCCGGTGCGGTAATCAACCTCGGTCAGCATGGTCACGGCGACGGTAGCGTCGATGGCGTCAAGCACATCCTCGGGGGCGACGGTTTTCAGGGTGTATCCATTGCCCAGCGTGCGGATCAGGCCCTCGGCCATATAGAGATCGGAGGGGAAATTGCCAGTGTCGGACAGGATCACGCGGCGGGTGGGGGTCATCTCAAGGCAGGAGGCAAGCGCTTGATAAACCTTGATGGAAAGCGTGTCGCCCATCACCACATGGCCCGGTTCCGCCCCAATGAGGCGCGCGATGCGGTCGCCGACGCGCATCGGTTTGTCCATCCATCCGGCCTTGTTCCAACCGGTGATCAGCATCTCGCCCCATTCGCGTTCCACCGTTTGCGCGACGCGGGCGGCGGCGGATTTCGGCAGGGGTCCAAGCGAGTTGCCGTCAAGATAGATCATGCCTGCGGGCAGGTGAAACAGGGCTTTGGTGGCGGCGAAATCCATGTCGGTGGCTCCTTTTTGACGGTGAATTTGCCCGGTTTGGCGGGGTCTGGCAATGGGGGCGGTGATATTTCTTCAAGTTCAAAATTTTCCAAGGGGTTGCGTAGGGGCTAGGTTGCGGGTCTAGTCACGCAAGGCTGGATCAGGGGGCAGGGGATGAAGGTTTTTGATTGGCCCCCGGTTTGGCTGTTGGCGGCTTTGGGGCTGGTTTGGGGAATGGACCGGGCCATGCCGGTGTCGCTGTTTGGCGCGGCGGGGGATTGGGTTGGCGGGGTGCTGATCCTTGCCGGGTTGGGGCTGATGGCGCTGGCGGTGGCGCAGATGCGGCTTGCGCGCACCACGTTTATACCGAGGCGCGATCCAAGAGCTTTGGTAACAGGCGGCGTTTTCGCCTTTAGCCGCAATCCGATTTATCTGGGCGATGTGCTGGTTTTGACCGGGGCGGTGCTGTGGTGGGATGTGCCCTTGGCGCTGCCGGTGGTTTTGGGGTTCATGTCGATCATTCAGGCGCGGTTTATCCTGGGTGAAGAGGCACGGCTGCGGGCGCATTTCGGGCCGGAATTTGACGAATGGGCGGGCAGAACGCCGCGTTGGGTTGGAATATGACGCGAAAGTGAAGTTCTTGGCCGCAGGCACTTGCACAGCGGGCGGGGTTTGGTATGTCGCAAAGTGAGGGCGATGCGACGGATTTGGAAACTGGTTCAACCGGGAGGATTGGCGTGAAAATTGGCGCTTTGACGGAAATTTTCGAGGGTGAAAACCGGGTCGCGATGACGCCGGAGTCGGTTTTGCAGCTTGTGAAGCTCGGACACACCTGTGTGGTGCAGGCCGGGGCGGGGAAAAACTCGGGCTTTTCGGATGCGCTTTATTCAAGTGCCGGGGCCGAGGTTTTGAAAACCGCCAAAGATGTTCTGGCGGCGGCGGATGTGATCGTGAAGGTGCGCGGGCCGGAGATGGCCGAGGCCAAGGCGCTGCGCGAGGGGCAGACGATGATCTCGTTCTTTTGGCCCGCGCAGAACCCGGAACTGCTTGAGGTCGTCAAGGAACGCGGGGCCACGGTGGTGGCGATGGATATGGTGCCGCGGATTTCGCGGGCGCAAAAAATGGACGCGCTGTCGTCGATGGCCAATATCGCGGGCTATCGCGCGGTGATCGAGGCGGGCAATAATTTCGGGCGGTTTTTCACCGGCCAAGTGACGGCGGCGGGCAAGGTGCCTCCGGCCAAGGTGCTGATCGTGGGGGCGGGCGTGGCTGGTCTGGCCGCGATTGGGACAAGCGTTTCCTTGGGCGCGATTGTGCTGGCGTTCGACGTGCGCCCCGAAGTGGCCGAGCAGATCGAGTCGATGGGCGCGTCCTTCGTTTATCTGGAGTTTTCGGCGGCGGAATTGCCCGATGGCGCGGCAACGGGCGGCTATGCGGCGCCCTCAACGCCCGAGTTTCAGGCCAAGCAACTGGCGAAATTCCGCGAACTTGCGCCCGAGATGGATATTGTGATCACCACGGCTCTGATCCCCGGACGGCCTGCGCCGAAGCTGTGGACCGCCGATATGGTGGCGATGATGAAGCCCGGATCGGTGGTGGTAGACTTGGCCGCCGAGCGGGGCGGCAACTGTGATCTGACGGTGCCGGATCAGAAAATCGTGTCGGACAATGGCGTGACCATTGTGGGCTATACCGATTTCCCAAGCCGGATGGCAGCGCAGGCATCAACACTTTATTCCAACAATATCAGGCATATGATCACTGATCTTACCCCAAAGAAAGACGGTATGATCGTGCATAATATGGAGGATGATGTGATCCGGGGGGCGACGGTTGCCAAGGATCATGCCATCACCTATCCGCCACCGCCGCCGAAGATTGCGGCGATTGCGGTGCAGAAACCCAAACCCAAAGCGGTGGAGCTTACGCCTGCCGAAAAGCGCAGTGCCGAGGTGGCGCTGTTCAAGGCGCAGACCCGTAATCAGGTGGGGCTGTTGGTGGGGGCGGGGTTGCTCTTGGCGCTGGTCGGGGCCTATGCGCCTGCGGCCTTCATGCAGCATTTCATCGTTTTCGTGCTGGCCTGTTTCATCGGTTTCTCGGTGATCTGGAATGTCTCGCACAGCCTGCACACGCCTTTGATGGCGGTGACCAATGCGATTTCCGGGATCGTTATTCTGGGGGCGCTGTTGCAGATCGGGTCGGGCAATTGGCTGGTGGTGGCGCTGGCAGCGCTGTCGGTGCTGATTGCGACCATCAATATCGTGGGGGGTTTTCTGGTGACACGCCGGATGCTCGCCATGTTCCAGAAGTCGTGAGGGGATAGGCCATGAGCATTGGTATCGTAGGGGCGAGTTATATCGCGGCGGCCGTGGTGTTCATCCTGTCTTTGGGTGGGCTGTCGGGGCAGGAAAGCGCCAAGCGCGCAGTGTGGTATGGCATCGCTGGAATGGCGCTGGCGGTGGCGGCGACGGTGTTGTCGCCGGATGTGGCAAACATCTGGATCATCGCGGTGATGGTGGCGATTGGCGCGGTTGCGGGCTGGATGGTTGCCATGCGGGTGCAGATGACGGAGATGCCGCAACTGGTGGCGGCGCTCCATTCCTTTGTGGGTCTGGCGGCGGTGTTCATCGGCTATAACGCCGATCTGGAGCTGCGCCGGGTGTTGGGGCTCGATTTGGGGGCTAAATCGCAACTGATTGGCTTTGCGGCGAAACTGGCCGAGAAAGACGCCATCGAGCAGGCGATTTTGCATGTTGAGGTGTTTTTGGGCGTGTTCATCGGCGCTGTGACCTTTACCGGATCGGTGGTTGCCTTTGGCAAGCTGGCGGGCAAGGTTGATGGCAAGGCGACCAAGCTGCCGGGCGGGCATTTGCTGAACGCAGGGGCAGCGATTGCGTCACTGGTGCTGTTGGTCATGTATTTCAACGGCGCGGGGATTTGGTCACTGATGCTGATGACGCTTTTGGCGTTTTTCATCGGCTATCATCTGATCATGGGCATTGGCGGCGCGGATATGCCGGTGGTGGTGTCGATGCTGAACTCGTATTCGGGTTGGGCGGCGGCGGCGATTGGTTTTACGCTGGGCAATGATCTGCTGATCGTGACCGGGGCGCTGGTGGGCTCGTCCGGTGCGATCCTGTCTTATATCATGTGCAAGGCGATGAACCGCTCGTTCATCTCGGTGATTCTGGGCGGCTTTGGCGGCAGCACGGGCCCGGCGATGGAGATCAGCGGCGAGCAGATCGCGATTGATGCCGAAGGGGTGGCGGCGGCGCTGAATGATGCGGATAGCGTGATCATCATTCCGGGGTATGGGATGGCGGTGGCGCAGGCGCAGCAATCGGTTTCGGAGTTGACACGCAAGCTGCGGGCCAAGGGCAAGAAAGTGCGCTTTGCCATTCATCCGGTGGCAGGCCGCTTGCCGGGGCATATGAACGTGCTCTTGGCCGAGGCCAAGGTGCCCTATGACATCGTGCTGGAGATGGACGAGATCAACGACGATTTCCCAAGCACCGATGTGGCCATCGTGATCGGCTCGAACGACATCGTGAACCCGGCGGCGCAGGAAGACCCGAACTCGCCCATCGCCGGGATGCCGGTGCTGGAG
>CBDUEF010000277.1:0-4250 GCA_965366095.1 uncultured Cypionkella sp.
CTGCATGACGGTCATCTGAGCCTTGCACGCGCGGCACGGGCCGACTGTGAGCGGGTGATCGTGACGATTTTCGTCAACCCGATGCAGTTCAACAACCCCGATGATCTGAAGAAATATCCGCGCACCGAAGCGGCGGATGCGGCGCTGTTGGCGACGATTCCGGTGGATGTGATTTTCGCCCCCTCGGCGGAGGAGGTTTATCCCGAAGCCTTTGGGTCGGTTGTCAGCGTGGCCGGGGTGTCCGAGCCTTTGGAAGGGCGGATGCGGCCGGGGCATTTTGACGGCGTGGCGACGGTGGTGACCAAGCTTTTTGGCATGAGCATGGCGGATCGGGGCTATTTCGGGCAAAAGGATTGGCAGCAGTTGCAGGTGGTGCAAAAGCTGGTGGCCGATCTGAACCTGCCGGTGACAGTGGTGGGCTGCGAGACGATCCGCGAGGCGGATGGGCTGGCGATGTCATCGCGCAATCTTCGGCTGGGGGCAGAGGCGCGGGCTAAGGCGCCTGTGCTTTATGCCGCGATTTCTGCCGCTGCCGAAGATATCCGCGCCGGGCAATCGGACCGTATGGCGATCCGCGAGGCCGCCGAGAAGATGCGGGCGGCGGGGTTCGAGCGGGTGGAATATATCGAATTGCGTGATGCCGCGAGTTTGCTGCCTTCGGATGATCCCACACGCGCGCGCCGGATGCTGGCGGCGGTCTGGCTGGATGGGGTGCGGCTGATCGACAATATTCCGGTTTAGCGCGTGCAGGGCGGCACTTGCGCCTCTGATCGGGCCATCCCCGGCGCAGTGCGGATAAGGGCTTGGCGAGGGGCGGTAATTTCTGCAAGTATCGCTACGTCGGCCACGGGATCAGAGCGCCGCACCTTTGGCTGTGGGGCGATGTTAATTTTCTGCGGCCAAGTGATGTAAATTGACGTAACATGCCTATATGAGGGCAGTTCTTTTCAACGGAGGGTCGGATGGCCGATTTCGAGACGCAGATCAAAGAAAGCCAAGCACAGGTTTCTGCTGCACAATCCAAGATTTCAGAGATCACCGGCAAGATCGAAGCCGCCCGCGCCAAGCTGGATGCGGGCGAGGTGGCTGTGGATATTGAAAACGCCACGCTTGACGATGTTCACAAGCATACCGATCTGATGAACGCCAATATTGCCGAGCTGATCATGGGGCTTGATGATGTGACGGCGGGGTTTTCCAAGGATTTCGAGGAGATGCGCTCGAAAACCGGGATGGAAAGTTTCATCGGGATGTTCTCGGGGGCCAAATCGGAATCGATGCGGCAAGAGCGGATGCGCACGGCCTCGATTGATACGAAATTGCAAGATCTGATCGGCAAATCCGATATCATCGTAAAGCTGCTGCAAGGCCAGTTGGACCTGTTGAACGGGCAGAAAACCAAGGTCGAGTCCAATCTTGGCACCACTTTGACCGACCGTGAGGCTGCGGTGCATAATCTTGAGGCGGTGCGGGCCGAAATTGCGTCGCTTGATCCCAAGATCATCGAGTTGGAAAACAGGATCTCGGTCGAGCAGGACGCGGGCGCGCGCACCAAGCTGGAAACCGAATTGGCCACGTTGAACGGGCGATATAATGCGATGGTTCAGGATGAGCAGGTGCAGCTTGCCAAAAGCCAGACGTTGGAGCGCTATATCGAAAAGGGCAAGACCTGGGTGGACAGCCTGACCAATCAGGCAGCTACGCAATTGGTTTTGATCAACAAATTGCAAACCGACACCAAGCAGCGCGTGGTGCTTTATGATGCCCTGTCCAGCAGCCTTAAAACCGCGCAGCAGCAGGATGTGGCGCATAGGATCAATGAAATCGGCGTGAAAACCGACCAAGAGGCGCAAACCGCCATGGCGGCGATCGGGGCGGCAACCAACGCCAAGATGGCCGATATGCTTGAGGCACATGAAAGCCATATGGTGTTTGCGCGTCAGGTGTTGGAGCAAAAAGCCAAAGCGGATGAGCGCTTTGCCCGCCGTTTTGCCAAGATTGTCGAGAAGCACGACAAGAATGCTTATGGGGAATAGCCGGTGGCCGACGTCAAGGATGTGCTGACCGACGATCATCAGGAGGTTTACGACACCCTGACCGCGCGGCGCTATTTTGCCAAGTTCGAGCGGATCACCGGGCATCTGCTGCGGGTGGCCAGTGAGGTGGAGGCGGAAGGCCAGTTGACGCGCTCGGAGGCGCGGATTCTGGGGCGCTATCTGACCGCCATCACCAACACCTTTCGGGCGCTGAACTATAAATACCTGATGACGGGGCGGGCCGAGGGCTCGCCGCATCTTACCTTTGATCGCCACGAATCCGGTTTTCCAGTCGCCCAAGAATTGATGCTGATGGCGCTGGATGCGGCGCAGGCGGGCAAGCATCTGGCCGGCATGGCTGCCGAGGCCGAATTGAAAGACCGGATGGTGCGCCAGATCGTGCGCGATCTTGAACCACCCGTCGCGTTGCAATTCGCGCTTAGCCAGCGGCTTTACTATGAGGCGCTGGCGGTGGGCATCCGCGAGCATCTGAACAAGGGTGGACTGTTCTGGGCGCGCAATGACCCCGATGCGCAATGGATCGAGGATGTCGGAGCGCGGCGGCATTTTCTGGTGCATTGGGCGGTTTATGACACGCAAGTGAACTTGCCGGTGGTCTATCTGCTGGATGTTGAAGATTCCGGCAAGACGTCCTTGCCCAATGATGACAGGCGTTGGCCACAGGCGCAGGCGCATTTGATGGCGCAATCGGTGATGGGGCTGAAACTGCTGACGATTGCCCAAGGCTTTGACAAGGATTTCAGCGGCTTGCACCCCAAACGGCTGCGGCGGATCACTTTGGGGCCGATGTATAGCCATGATTTCACCCTGCAATCGGGGCCGATTTCGCAGGTTTTGGCCGATGCGCAGGGCTCTGATGCCGAAGATTGGGCGCTGGTCTGGACGGTGGAGGATTTGATTTCCGACCGTGAGGAAGAGGTCAAGGAGGGCTGGTTTTCCTCAACCGAGAGGCAAGTGTTCAAGCTTGATCCGTTTGGCGGCGCAGAAAGCGGGGTGACGCGGATGGAGCGGATGGTGATCTTGCCAGAGCGGCCCTATCAGGTTTTGGCCGAGCTTAATCTGCAAGGCCTGCGCGAGTTGCGCAAGTTCGTGGTGGGCGATGGCGGCAAGATCATTCCGGCGCGTTAGGTTTCAAAGGCTTAGGAGAGTGGCATGAGTGCTGGGCGCGATACGATGGAGCTGCGCGAGGAAACGATCCGGGCGCAATATGACGCGGCGCTGGCGCTGCTGACCGGGTTTGATCATGCGCCGCGTTTGGCCAAGGCGGTTGAGGTGGCCAAGGTCGAACGCTCGCCGGGGATCGGCACGCGGCCGATGTTTCGTTCCACCACGCCGGGGATGGTGACGCGCTCAACCACGCGCGCGGGCGGGGTGCGGCTGATTGAGCGGGTTGAGGCGCTGGGCGACGGGCTGGTGTCGCCGGTGCAGGCCGGGGCGCTGCATGCGCTGCGCCGGGGTCTGGCGATTGCTTTGGCGATGGGGGAAACCTTTGCGGCGCAATCGGGGTTGGGCGAGCTGAAAAAGGCCAATCTTGAGGGGCGCTTGCCGGAGCCGCGCCGGGCCGAGTTTGCCGAACTCTTGGCCGCCGATGCCTTGGCGCAGCTTTACAGCTTTGCCAATGCCACCGCGTTTTTGCTGGCGCCGATGTTGGGCGCGGTAACCGTGGAAATCGGCGAGGTTGAAGAGGTGTTGACTGACAACGCGCCTTTGGCCTTGCAGGGCGCTTTGTGGGAGTTGGATCAGGATATCGCGACGCTGGCCAGTGACGAGCCACGGCTTTTGGCGGTGATTGCGGCGTTTTGCGAGGCGCTGATGGCGCGGGTGGCGCTGCGGGCCGAGACGGCGGCGCGCACGGGGGCCTTTGCGCAAAACGCCTGGCGGGTTGAGGCGGATGGCTTGGCGATTGCGGGGTTTAAGCCGGCGCGGGCGGCCAAGGGTGGCGCGCTTACCATGCAGTTCAAAAAGCCCTCGGAAGTGGTGGGCAACCATATTGCGAAATACCAAAGCCTGCGGTTGGCCAAGATGCTGATGGCCTATGATTTTGAACGCAAGCTGAACCCTTTTGCGGAATTGGGCGGGTTTATCTTTACCTTTATGGGCGATGGCAAACCCGGCACCGGCAAAACCACGCTGATCCAGATGATGGCCGGATTGTTGAATGATTATTGCAAGGTGGCGGGTTATCCCTTCCGC
>CBDUEF010000278.1:0-4247 GCA_965366095.1 uncultured Cypionkella sp.
AGTCCACCCAAGAGGAGTTTTTCCACACTTTCAACGCTCTGGTGGATCAAAACAAACAGATCATCATCTCGGCGGATCGTGCGCCCGGTGAGATCAAGGATCTGGAGGACCGCATCAAATCGCGTCTGCAATGCGGGTTGGTGGTAGATCTGCACCCGACCGATTACGAACTGCGCCTTGGCATATTGCAGCAAAAAGTCGAGTTTTACCGCCAGCAATACAAGGGGTTGGATATCTCCAAGCCGGTGCTGGAGTTTCTGGCCCATCGCATCACCACCAATGTCCGCGTTCTCGAAGGCGCGCTGACCCGCCTGTTCGCCTTTGCCTCGCTTGTGGGGCGTGAGATCACCTTGGAACTGGCGCAAGATTGCCTTGCCGATATTCTGCGCGCCTCGGATCGCAAGCTGACCATCGAAGAGATTCAACGCAAGGTGGCCGAACACTATAACATCCGCCTGTCGGATATGATCGGCCCCAAGCGGCTGCGCAACATTGCCCGCCCGCGTCAGGTGGCGATGTATCTGGCCAAGCAAATGACCCCGCGTTCCTTGCCGGAAATCGGTCGGCGCTTTGGGGGCCGCGATCATACCACCATCATGCATGGTGTGCGCAAAATCGAAGAGCTGATGGCGGTTGATTCGCAACTTACGGATGATTTGCAACTGCTGCGTCGTTTGTTGCAGAGCTAGGCCCATGGCGGGCTTGACGGCCCGCTTTTTCCTTCGCAAAGTCGCTGAAACCACAAGGCCCGGTAAAACCCGGATGATTTCGTTGTCCCATTGGGATGGCAGAGGGAAATGAAATGAAGATAAGCATCGAACGCGCCACGCTTCTCAAGGCCCTCGCTCAGGCCCAATCGGTTGTGGAACGGCGCAACACCATTCCGATCCTTGCCAACGTGCTGATCGAGGCCGAAGGAAACACAGTATCCTTCCGCGCCACCGATCTTGATATAGAGGTGGTGGATCGCGCGCCCGCTGTGGTCGAGCGCGGCGGCGCAACCACGGTTTCCGCCGTGATGCTGCACGAGATCATCCGCAAGCTGCCCGATGGCGCGCTGGTCGCTCTTACCGAGGATGCCGCAACCGGCCGCCTCACCATCGCTGCTGGGCGCTCCACTTTCAGCCTTGCCACCTTGCCGAAAGAAGATTTCCCTGTGATGGCAACCTCGGAATACAGCTCGAACTTTGCGGCGCCCGCCACGGTGCTGCGCCGGCTATTTGACAAGGCAAAATTCGCCATCTCCACGGAAGAAACCCGCTATTATCTGAATGGTGTCTATCTGCATGTTTCAACCGGCGAATCCGGCCCGGTCTTGCGTTGTGTGGCCACCGACGGCCATCGCCTTGCCCGCATCGATGCACCCTTGCCTGATGGGGCTCAGGGCATGCCTGGCGTGATCGTGCCGCGCAAAACGGTAAACGAATTGCGCAAACTGCTTGATGATGATGAGGCAACGATTGCGGTTTCCGTTTCCGAAACCAAAGTGCGTTTTGCAACACCGTTGATCACGCTCACCTCCAAGGTCATCGACGGCACCTTTCCCGATTACACCCGCGTCATTCCGATGGGCAATACCAAGCGGTTGGAGGTGGATGCGTCAGAGTTTGCCAAGGCCGTTGACCGTGTGGCCACGGTGTCTTCCGAGCGCAGTCGCGCCGTCAAGCTAAGCCTGGATGAGGATCGGCTGATTCTGTCGGTTAACGCGCCTGATTCCGGTGCCGCCGAAGAGGAACTGGCGGTCGCCTATTCAGACGAGCGGCTAGAGATTGGTTTCAACGCCAAATATCTGCTGGAAATCGCCAGTCAGGTGGATCGCGAAAATGCGGTGTTCTTGTTCAACTCTTCGGGTGATCCGACCTTGATGCGCGAAGGCAATGACACTTCGGCAATCTATGTCGTGATGCCGATGCGGGTCTAGTGCAAAGGCCCTGATTGTTTTTGCCAAGGTAAAGGGGCCCAAGTGAGTGGTCTTGCCATCTCTGCGCTGTCGCTGTCGCATTTTCGCAGCCACCGTGCCGGTCGGATGCAGTTTGACGGGCGGCCAGTCGCGATCTTTGGTCCGAATGGTGCGGGAAAAACCAATATCCTTGAGGCTGTGTCGCTGCTTTCGCCCGGTCGCGGTCTGCGCCGTGCCGGGGCCGATGAGATCGCCCGCAAGCCTGAAAACCTTGGTTGGAAGGTGGTCGCCGAAGTGCGGGGCATCGCCGCCGACCATCAGGTGGAAACCGGAGCCGAGGCCGCCGCCGCGCGCTTTGTGCGGATTGACAACAAGTCTGCGGCGCAATCGGCTTTGGGGCGGATTTTGCGGGTGCTGTGGCTGGTTCCCGCGATGGACCGGCTCTGGATCGAGGCCGCCGACGGTCGGCGGCGCTTTCTGGATCGGATCACCCTGTCCTTTGCCCCCGATCATGCCGAGGCCGTGCTGGGCTATGAAAAGGCCATGCGCGACCGCAATCGCCTGTTAAAGGATCAGATCGCCGATAACCATTGGTATGCGGCTCTAGAGGCTCAAATGGCGCAATTTGCAGCCGCAATCATTGGCAACCGACAGGCCGCATTGGCAAGGCTCGCGCAGGCGCAAGATGGCGCGCAAACGGTGTTTCCACGGGCCGAACTGGCCTTGACCAGCCCCGATAGCGCAGTTGCCCCCGACGATTGGGCGCTGGCTTGGGCCGAAGGCCGCAGGCGCGATATGGCGGCCGGGCGCACGCTGCTTGGCCCCCACCGCGTCGATCTGGCGGCGCGCTATGGTGCCAAGGATCAGCCCGCCGATCAGTGCTCTACCGGCGAGCAAAAGGCACTTTTGATCAGCTTGATCCTCGCCAACGCCCGTGCCTTGGCCGCGGATCTGGGCCGCGCCCCGATCATCTTGCTGGATGAGGTGGCGGCGCATCTCGATGCCGCCCGCCGCGCGGCTTTGTATGACGAAATTTGCGCCTTGGGCGCGCAGGCGATGATGACCGGCACCGAGGCGGCCTTGTTTGACACCCTGGGCGATAGGGTGCAGAATTTTATGGTTACCGAAACCACAGGCCTTAGCCGGATCGAGGAATTATGACACCGCAACGCGTTACCCTGATCACCCTTGGCGTGACCGATCTGGCCGCTGCCCGCGCCTTTTACGCGCGGCTGGGGTGGGTTGAACATTCCGGCACCGAAGGCGTTGCCTTCTATCAGATGCACGGCGCGCTTCTGGGCCTGTTTGGCCGCGCCGATCTGGCCAAGGATCAGGGCCGCGAAGCTGCAACCCTTGGCACCGGGGCCATAACGCTCGCCCAAAACTTTGCGACCGAGGCCGAAGTTGATGCCGCCTACCACACCGCACTTGCCGCAGGTGGCACGGCCTTGAAGGCCCCGGAAAAGGTGTTCTGGGGTGGGTATTCTGGCTATTGGGCCGACCCCGACGGCCACGTCTGGGAAGTTGCGATGAACCCGTTCTGGCCACTGGCCGAGGATGGCAGCCTGACCCTTCCCCCAGCCGGATAATCCCAGTATAGCCAAGCGGACATTCTTTTTTCGGTAGCAATATGACCATCACCCTGCACCAGTTGATCCTTTATGCGGGTGGCATGGCCTTGCTCTGGGTGATCCCCGGCCCGGTCTGGGTGGCACTGACCGCCCGCGCGCTTTCGGGCGGCTTTTCTGCGGCTTGGCCGCTTGCGATCGGGGTCGCGCTGGGCGATCTGATCTGGCCACTTGCGGCGATTTTCGGCTTGACGTGGATATTGTCAATCTATGGCGATTTCCTGATCTTGCTGCGCTGGATTGCCGCCTTGGTTTTCCTCGTCATGGGGGCACTCTTGATCCGCAAGCCCGCAGCAAAGCTGACAGCAAACCGCGCCATGACCCGCCCCGGGATGTGGGCCGGCTTTGTGGTTGGGGTGGCGGCGGTGATCGGCAATCCCAAAGCAATCCTGTTCTACATGGGTATGTTGCCCGGCTTCTTTGATCTGACCCATGTAAGCGCCCCTGATATTGCCGCGATTTTGGCAGTTTCGGCTTTGGTTCCGATGGCCGGAAACCTCTGCCTCGCCCTGTTTTTAGACCGCGCACGTCAGCTTTTGTCCTCGCCCGAAAAGATCCACAAACTGAACATGGTTTCGGGGGTTTTGCTGATTGGCGTGGGGATCGCGATTGGCCTGTCAAACCTCTAAATCTTGTGTCCAAGGCGTGACATTCCCCCCCTGAACCGCTATAAGTCGCGGGCAATCAAAGGGGTTATCATACCATGGCCGCAGAAGCCA
>CBDUEF010000279.1:0-4244 GCA_965366095.1 uncultured Cypionkella sp.
GGTTACTACGTCGGAAAATTCTTCCTTCGTCCACATTTCCAACTGGAGGGGATGGACATCGGCATGAGCCTTGTTTCAAAACTTCCAGGCAAGAATTAACCAGCCCCCCCGGGCGAAAAAGCCTGGGGATATTTTAACGTGAAAGGGAATACAAATGGCTACCGATATTTATTTGAAAGTTGACGGCGTTGATGGCGAGTCGGTCCGTGAGGGTTGCGACAAGTGGATCGAACTTGAAACCTATTCTTGGGGTGCAAGCCAATCCGGCACTGCCCATTTCGGCACCGGCGCTGGCTCGGGCCGTGCAGACGTCCAAGATTTGCACGTGACCAAGTATCTGGACAAGACGTCGCCAGTCTTGCTGCAAAATTTGCTTACCGGCAAACCCTATAAAACCGTGGTCCTAAAGCTGCGTAAAGTGGCGGACGGTAATCCGATCGACTATATGATGTTCACCATGGGTGAAGCCCTTGTGACCAGCTACAACACCGGCGGGTCAAAAGGTGGTGATGACCGTATTGTCGAGCAATTGTCCTTCAATTTTGCGAATATGAAGATGGAATATATTCTTCAGGACAAACAAGGCAAACCAGCCGGCAAAGTTCCGGCGTCCTATGACGTTGCCGCCGGCAAAACCATGTAATTCGCTTTGCGGACTCGGTTTATCCGGGTCCGCGCTGGTGCCGGGCAGAAAGTTTTGCCCGGCGCTTTTATTTCCGATGAATGCTTTGTGACTTGTGCAGAGCAAAGAGCTGAATGAGTGCGCTATGAAAGAGCGAGACGGCGGCTATTTCCAAGTGTCGTTGATGAACGTCTTTCGTCAGGCAGCGCTCAATCATGACGCCCGCCAAAAAGCCGCCACCGCAACCGAAGATGGCCGTGTGTTATCAACGCGCACCATCGAGCGGCGTGAGGGCGCAAGTCAATCGACCCTGCGTGAACATCTGGCCCAGGATCTTTCTAATCTGATGGGCACCATCCATCTTGAAGCCGCTCAGGACTTGACCGGGCTTGACTGGGTGAAAAAATCCGTCCTGAATTTTGGCATGCAGGACATGAACCGCTATTCGACCGATAATTTTCGGGACCCCGCCGTTATCAAGGGCCTGCGGGCCGCGCTTTTGGCGCATGAACCCCGGCTTATAGCGGAAAGTCTTGTCATCAAATTGCGCACCGAAGATGCCGATGGGCGTCAACGCGTGGCCTTTGATATTCAGGCCGAGATGTCGGCCCATCCAGTGGATGTTCCGCTCGAATTCGTCGCCGAGATTGATTCCGGTGGCGGCAAGGTGGCTTTGTCCAATCTTTTGGTGCGCGGATGAACCGGGCGTTTCTGGAGGCCTACAATCGCGAGCTATCGTTGCTTTATGAGGGCGCCAAGGAGTTTTCTGAGGATTTTCCCGGAGTTGCCGAGCGGCTTGGTGGATTGACCCAGGACAATCTTGATCCTGCGGTTGCGGGCCTGCTGGAAGGGGCCGCCTTTATGGCGGCACGGGTTCAATTGAAATTGGACACGGAATTCGAGACCTTCACGTCGGAATTGCTGGAGCAGCTTTTACCGAATTTCATGGTTCCGACCCCCAGCATGATCCTGGTTCAGACCGAACCGTCCTTTGGCGATGATGAGCTGAACAAGGGTAAGTCCTTTCCGCCAGGCTCTTATCTCGATGCCCGATACGTTGACCGCGAGCAGCGGATTTCCTGCCGATTTCGGCTTACGGCGCCGCTTGCCCTATGGCCGCTGCGCCTCTCTTCCGCACGTTGCCTGATCGGACCGGCCGGTTTTCAGGCGATGGGTCTTGATGTTGCCTCGGGAACCGCAGGCGGGGTGGTGCTGTCTTTCTTGCGTCCGGTATCGGCAGTGGACAAGGACAAGCCGGGAAAGCCTGTCAACGTTATTCAGATGGACGAATTGCCGATCTATCTTGTTGGCGACGCCAGCGAAAGCATCGCGCTTTACGAGCATTTGTTTCGCGACACCAAGCGGATCACGTTGCGCTATCTGAACAAGCATGGCGATCCGGTGCTTATCCGCTTGCCGCCTGATTGCATCGAGCAGCTTGGTTTTGAGGAGAATGAGGCCATATTTAGTGAGGATTTGCGGGTCTTTCGCGGCTTTTCCTTGCTGCGGGAATTTTTCATATTCCCACAGAAATTCCTCGGGTTCCGCTTGCGTGGCCTGCGCAAGGCGCTGTCGATGGTGCAGGGGTCTGCTTTTGACATTCTGATCGAGATGGACACGATGCGCCCGACTCTCGCCGCCCGTGTGACGGCGGAAAACTTTCGCATTTTCGCAGCCCCTGCCGTTAATCTATTTGAGGAAAATTGCAGCCAGGTAAAGCTGGACACTCTGCGGCATGAATATCTGGTGTCGGCCGACAGTAGCCCGTCCTCGCATTATGAGGTTCACCGCATCCGTGAAGTTTTCGCCTATTACGCCGGAATGCAGACGAAAATCCCGGTGCATCCGCTTTATGGCCTGCCCGCAGATGTCATGCAGCCGCGCGAGGCGTTGTATTTTACCGCCAAACAACGCGCCCGCCGCCTGACGGCACAGGAAAAGCGCTTTGGCCAGATTCAGGGCTATAGCGGCACCGAGACCATAATTTCGATCTATGAGCCGGGGCATCTTGAGTCTAACGAGCGGGTCAAGCGGTTGCAGATCAAACTGCTTTGTTCCAATCGTCATTTGCCCCAATACCTGCCGATCTCGCAGGGGGGGGCGGATTTTCGGATGAATGATGACACGTCTTTGCCCTTACGCTGTGTCGCCGGTCCAACAAAGCCGCGCGAATCTGTGGCATCGTTGGACAAAGACGGCCCGCACCGCACCACTGCGGGTCCGGTGCATTGGCGTTTGATCAGCTTTCTATCGCTGAATTTCCTTGGTCTTGATGATCGCGGCAGCCTCGATTCTGCGGCGGCTTTGCGCGAATTGATGTCGCTGTTTGCCGACGTTTCCTCGCAGTTTACCGAGCGGCAGTTGCAGGGGTTGAAGCAGGTTTCCAGCCGCCCGGTGACACGCACGATCAAACGGGCCGGGGGCTATCACGCGGCGCGCGGCACCGAAGTAACGCTGAATTTTGACGAAAGAGCTTTTGAAGGATCGGGGATTTTCCTGATCGGAGCCGTTCTTGATCGGTTTTTTGCCGAATATGCGTCGATCAATAGCTTTACCCAGCTTGTCATCACCTCGGATCAACGCGGCAAGGTGATGACATGGCCCGCCCGCACTGGCTCGGGTCCGCTGCTATGAGCGAAAAGCCCGAGTCCGCACGGCGCAAGGCGCTCAAGGCCAACCCGACAGAGTTCGGCTTTCTGGCCCTTATGCGCGACATCGAGCGCTCACAGCCAAAGCGGCCCCGGATCGGGCGCAACCTTACCTTGAAAGATGAACAGGTCCGCTTGGGCCAGGAACCGTTTCAGGCGTTTCCAAATGCGAATGTCACCCAGGTTGAAGAACGCGCCAACGGGCGTTTGCGGGTCAGATCAAATTTCCTTGGCTATTTTGGGCCGCAAGGGGCCTTGCCGCTAAACGTAACCGCCGAGGTCAAGCAATGGTATGCCCGTCGCGATGACGCCTTTGTCCGGCTGGCCGATATTTTCACCAACAGGTTTCAACAATTGTTCTTTAGGGCGTGGTCAGATGCGCGGGGCATCACCCAATTTGATCATGCGGGCGATGACCGCTTTCAAAATTATCTGGGTGCCTTCATTGGCACCGCGCAGCCCGCGATGCGCAATCGCGGTGCGGTGCGCGATATTGATCGCTTGCCATTAGCTGGATTGGTGGTGGCCAGGGTAAAAAGCCCGGTCCGATTGAAGCAGTTTATTGAAGAACTGTGTCATGCCTCGATCACGATTGAAGAAAATATTCCAGTTTGGCTACCGCTCGAAAGTTCGGACCAATGCCAGTTGGGTGCCGTTGGCAGCAGCTTGGGCCGGGATTGCCGGCTGGGCGCGCGGGTGCAAAGTGTGAATGAAAAGATCCGAGTCAACGTCCGCACACAATCATTGGTGGAATATCAAAGCTATTTGCCCGGCGGGCGCAATTTCATTCGGCTGGCCGAATTGCTGTTCAGCTATCTTGGCCATGAAACCGAAGTTGAAATCGCGCCGTCTCTGCCCGCCGATCAGATCAAAGGCGCCATTTTGGGCAAAGGCGTGGCGCTTGGCTGGACCGGATGGATCGCACCGCCAAAATCTGAACCCGGAGCCTATCGAAACGATGCGGCCTTTTCTTC
>CBDUEF010000280.1:0-4235 GCA_965366095.1 uncultured Cypionkella sp.
CGCGAAACCCTGCTGCTTCGGCCTCCTCGCGGCTGTCGAACTTCACCACATTCTTGCGCAAAGGCCTGCGCGCCGGACAGCCCGCGCGGCAAACAATCCTGGTGGTTTTCACCGCAACCACGCCCGCATAGGGTAACCTTTCCACCAGTGCTGCCCAATCTTCATCGCTCAACGCTTGCCCCACCGCATCACCCTCCCATCAATCGCGATCAGGCCCAGCGCGATCAGCCCGAACCCTGCGAAATGCCGCGCCTCCAACCCGTGCCCCAACACCAACCAGCCTAAAATCGCCGCCGAGACCGGAATGACAAAGGTCACCAGCGACACATTCACCGCCCCCGCCTCGGCCAACAGCTTGAAAAAGATCAGATAGGCCAGCGCCGAGGAAAAAACCGCAATCGCAACTACCGCCGAAATCACCCGCAAAGATGGTATAGCCTCGGCCCATGGCCGATCCACCATCACCCACAACGGCGCGATGATCATGGTCGAAGACGCCAACTGCCCGAAAGCCGTCGTCATCGGCGCCACGCCCAATGCGCGAAACCGTCGCCCCCAGACCCCCGCAAACCCATAAGACAGCGCCGCCGCCAAACAGGCCAGCATCGACCAGCCAACGGCCGAGGATTGCACCCCCCCCACCATCACCACCACGCCCGCAAAGCCCAAAGCCAAGCCCACCAGTTTGCCCGCCGTCATCTGCTCATCACGCAGCGCAAAATGCGCCACCACCACGGTGAAAAGTGGCGTCGTCGCGTTCAAAATCGCGGCAACCGAGCCAGAAATATGCCCCTGCGCAAAGACAAACAACGAAAATGGAATCGCATTGTTCAACAGCCCCATCACCCCCAACGCCCGCCACTGTGCAGCCCCTTTGGGAAACGGCTGCCCCATCAGGCGCATCACTAGGGCCAACGTCAAACAAGCCAACGACACCCGCCCGAACACAATCGACAAGGGTGGCAACCCCTCCAACGCGATATCAACAAATTGAAAGGCCCCTCCCCAAAGAATGGAGAGAAGCCCCAGTAAAACCCAATTCCTAACCGTCATGCGCGCCCCCATTTTGCCCCGTTCCTATACAAGGCCAATCGGCGGCGCGACCCGAAAGCCGCTATTTCACCCGGGTCCAGGTTCCACCATCGCGGCAAATTCCAAACACACAGCCGCGCACCGCCAGCTTGTTGCCGGTCAGCGTCATATCCGAACTATAGGTCTTGTCGCGATCCGGTGCCCAGATCTTCCCATCATCATAAAGCCCATTCTCATAGGCCTTCATGTCCCAGACAATCTTTTTGCCGACATTGTCACTGGCATATTCCTTGCCCGAGCCATCGAAGGCCTTGATCAGCACACCACAAAACAATTCCCCACAAGGCTTGATTTGGACATAGCCGTATTTGCCATTGTCATCGACCTTGGTTTTCCAAATTCCCTCAACCGGATCGCCCGCATAAGCCGCCCCGGCCCCAAAAACCAACGCACACGCCAACAGATATTTCCTGATCATCTTTTCCTCCCTCAAGGCATTCCTCAAGAATGACGGCATTTGCGATTCAGGCAAGCGTGACGTCGGGTTCAGCCCCCCTTGGCATCCCCGCGCGACCCGCTTAATACCGCCGCAACAGCCCGGAGCCTGCCATGATCCTTTACCCCGCCATTGATCTCAAAGACGGCAATTGCGTGCGCCTCTTGCGCGGCGAGATGTCCGACGCCACCATTTTCGGCGATGATCCTGCCGCCCAAGCTGCAAAGTTCGAGGCTGCTGGCTGCGAATGGCTGCATCTTGTCGATCTCAACGGCGCTTTTGCAGGCGAGCCGGTTAACGCCGCAGCAGTCGAGGCGATTTTGAAACGCGTCACCGTCCCCGCACAACTCGGCGGCGGCATACGCGATATGAAAACCATTTCGATGTGGCTGGAAAAGGGCCTCTCTCGGGTGATCCTCGGCACAGCCGCCGTCGAAAATCCCGATCTTGTGCGTGAAGCCGCCCGCGCCTTTCCCGGTCAGGTTGCCGTGGGGATTGACGCGCGCAAAGGCTTTGTTGCCACCAAAGGCTGGGCCACGGAAACCACGATCCAGGCCACCGACCTTGCCCGCCGGTTCGAAGACGCCGGCATCGCCGCTCTGATCTACACCGACATCGACCGCGACGGCGCCATGCAGGGCCCCAACACCGCCGCCACCGACGCCCTCGCCCGCGCCGTCACCATCCCCGTCATTGCCTCCGGCGGTGTGTCCTCCCTTGCCGATCTCATCACCCTGCGCGACACCGGCACCATCGCCGGTGCCATTTCAGGCCGCGCGCTCTATGATGGCGCAATTGATCTGACCCAAGCCCTGCATGCACTCGCCCGCTGATTTCGTCTTGGCCTAAATACTCGGGGAAGGGGGCATAGCCCGAAGGGGCAAAGCCCCCTTCCCTCGCCCGCCCACAGTCACTAAGGTTCGGCAATGCTCAAAACCCGCATCATTCCCTGCCTAGATGTTGCCGATGGCCGTGTGGTCAAAGGCGTGAACTTCACCAATCTGATCGACGCCGGCGATCCGGTCGAGGCGGCGCGCGCCTATGATGCCGCCGGCGCGGACGAGCTTTGCTTTCTCGACATCCACGCCACGCACGAAAACCGGGGCACCATGTTCGATCTGGTCACCCGCACTGCCGAGGCCTGCTTCATGCCCCTCACCGTGGGGGGCGGGGTGCGCAGTCACCACGACGTGCGCGCGCTCCTCTTGGCAGGCGCGGATAAGGTCAGCTTCAACTCCGCCGCCGTCGCCAACCCCGATGTGGTGGCCGAGGCTGCCGACAGGTTTGGCTCGCAATGTATCGTTGTGGCCATCGACGCCAAAACCGTCTCCCCCGGAAAATGGGAGATTTTCACCCATGGCGGGCGCAACCCCACGGGCATCGACGCCGTGGAATTCGCCCTGACCGTCACCGCCAAAGGCGCGGGCGAAATCCTGCTCACCAGCATGGACCGCGACGGCACCAAGGGCGGCTATAACCTTGCCCTCACCCGCGCGATCGCCGATGCGGTCAGCGTTCCGGTCATCGCCTCGGGCGGCGTAGGCACGCTCGATCACCTTGTCGAAGGCGTCACCCTTGGCCATGCCTCCGCCGTGCTTGCAGCGTCTATCTTCCACTTCGGCACCTTCACCATCCCGCAGGCCAAGGCCCATATGGCCGCCGCCGGCATTCCCATGCGCCTGAATTGAGGACCCGATGACCGCAATCACCCGCCTAGCCGCCACAATTGAGGCCCGCAAATCCGCCGATCCAGAAAGCTCATGGACGGCAAAACTACTTGCCAAAGGCCCCGAGAAATGCGCCGAGAAATTCGGTGAAGAGGCCATCGAGGCCATCATCGAAGCCGTCAAAGGCGACCGCCCCCGCCTGATTTCAGAGGCCGCCGACACGCTCTATCACCTCCTCGTCATGCTCGCCGCCTGCGACCTCACGCTGGCCGACATCGAGACTGAACTCACCCGCCGCGAAGGCACCTCGGGCCTCGATGAAAAAGCCGGCCGCCAGCCGCAGAAATCCTTTGATGTCCCCATCACCAAATAATAGGAAATGGATGGCACCTGCGCGAACACTCCCGGTGCCCCGCTGCGCCAATGTCCATCGGCAGTGTGATAGCCCAACCCAACGCGCAACATCTCCTCCACCCTTTCCTGCCTCGATGTGAAATTCCGATACGGCCTCGGCCTCTTGTTCAGTCCGCGGCCTGGAAACCTGCGCCTTGCACCTATATCGCAACCTCAAGCCGATCCCCAACCGCTGGCCGACCTCGCTGACGGCAACGCCAAGCGCAGCAACCTACGCCAAAGAGCTCCGAAAGAACGCGCCCAGAACAGATTTTTTCAGGACATCCACATTTTTCGTTGGTCAAAAACCACTTAACAAACATCTCGAAAATCCAAAGGTATGTCCGTCCCAAAAGACATCTTCCATCACCGCGAAAGGATCGCATCCTCAAAATCCCCAATCAAACACGATAGGTTAAGGGCAGTTCAGTTCGATACCAAAGCTTTTTCGGCACATTCCTCCCTCTTCTGCACCCACACTATGCAGCCCAACCATATTGGGCTATGTTCTCCCGGAACCGGCACCGGAAACCCGGGCCTCCACCTCGGGCAGACCATGGCGAACCCTTTCATTCTGACCTGCGCATTGACGCTGGCCGCCTTTGCGTCAGTGGCCTGCACGTCAGTCCAGGTCGCCGCCCCCAGCC
>CBDUEF010000281.1:0-4232 GCA_965366095.1 uncultured Cypionkella sp.
ATCGGGAACGAGCCGATATAGCCGATCTTGTTCGATTTCGTCATCAAGCCGCCGATGGTGCCGATGACAGCGCGGCCCTCATAAAAGCGCGCGTTGTAAGTGGACACGTTCGGCGTGTCGCGCTTGTAGCCGGTGGCATGTTCAAACTTTACATCGGGGAATTTGGCCGCAACCGCGTTGGTTGCATCCATATAGCCGAACGAGGTGGTGAAGATGATCTTGCAACCCGAAATCGCCATCTGGGTCAACACACGCTCAGCATCCGCACCCTCGGGCACGTTTTCCTGATAGGTCGAGGCGTCGACCTTGTCACCCAAAGCCGCCTCAACGGCCTTGCGGCCCTGATCGTGCTGAAAGGTCCAGCCGCCGTCGCCCACCGGGCCCACATAAACCCAGCAAGCCTTCAGCTTGTCTTCGGCGCTGGCGGTGCCGGCAATCGCAAGGCCGAAACCCAGCGCCGCCGTCGTCAACAAAGTTCTTCTAAACATGGTCTTCTCCCGTTGTGGGGCGTTTGGCCCCGTTGATATTGGCCCCTTATCACAGGGGCGTTTTGCCCCTAGCGTGAGGCGTGGAAATTCTGGCCTAAAGCTGCGGGCGCGGTCATCTTGCGGCCTTTTCCTGAAGAAATGATGACCAAGACAACGATGGTTATCAGATAGGGCGACATCGACAAGTATTGCACCGGAATACTCGACCCTGCGGCCTGAAGATTCAACTGCAACACGGTGATACCGCCGAAAAGATAGGCGCCGATCAGCACCCGCACCGGCTTCCAGCTTGCGAAAACCACAATCGCCAAAGCGATCCAGCCTGCGCCCGCCGTGATGCCTTCGGTCCATTGCGGCACCCGCACAAGGCTCACATAGGCCCCGCCCATCCCAGCCATGGCACCTCCGAACATGATCGCCAACAGGCGGATACGCTGCACCTTATAGCCCAGCGCATGCGCCGCCTCATGGCTTTCGCCAACTGCGCGCAGAACCAGCCCTGCACGGCTGTATTTCAGCACCCACCAGACCGCGACCACCATGGCAATCGAGAAATACACCACCCAATCATGCTGAAACAGCATCCGCCCCAGCACAGGCAAATCGGCCAGCGGCCCCAGCGGCACCTTGGGCGTCAGCGGCGGTTTGATCCCGTTGTAATTCTGCCCCATCAGGCTGGACAACCCGAGGCCGAACAAGGTCAGCGCAAGGCCCGTCGCCACCTGATTGGTCAACAGGCTTTGGGTCAAAAAGGCAAAGATCAGGCTCAATACTGCCCCGCCAACTGCCCCACCGACAAAGCCCAGAAACGGGCTGCCGGTGCCAACCGCAGTCATAAAACCACAAATCGCCCCCATGATCATCATGCCCTCAACCCCAAGGTTCAGAACACCCGATTTTTCCACCACCAACTCGCCCAAAGCGGCCAGCATGATCGGAACCGAGGCCACCATCAGTGATGCCACCAGAACCGAAAGATTGATTGATCCGAAATCCATCAGCGTGCCCCTCCGAACAGCCGCGCACCGGTCAGGCGCAGGCGGTAATTGGTGAAAAGATCAACGGCCAGCAGGAAGAACAACAACATCCCCTGAAAGGCCTGAATCGCCGCCGCAGGCAGGCCCAGCCCAAACTGCGCCAACTCGCCGCCGATATAGGTCAGCGCCATCAACAACCCCGCAAGCAAGATGCCCACCGGGTTCAACCGGCCAAGGAAGGCCACGATGATCGCGGTAAACCCGTAGCCTGTGTTGAAATCAATGCTCACCTGCCCCGCAGGCCCGCTCACCTCGAATACGCCCGCAAGCCCCGCCAAAGCCCCCGAAAGCCCCATGCACAGCAGCACCAGCGCCGTCGGGTTCACCCCGGCAAAGCGCGCCGCCCTCGGCGCTTGCCCCGCCAGCTTGATCTGAAAGCCCAAGATATGACGCTGCAGAAGGATATAGCCGAAGATCACCGCGATAAACGCCGCCACAATCCCCCAATGCATCCCCGTGCCGCTAATCAGTTCCGGGTTATAGGCCGAAGGATAATCCTTGAAATTCCGGCTTCCCGGAAAGCCCGCGCCCTCGGGGTTGCGCAGCAAGCCCAGCGAGGCCGCCGCCAGAATATTCTCGGCGACATAGACCAAAAGCAGGCTGACCAGGATCTCATTGGTGTTGAAATAGGTCTTCAAGATTGCCGGGATCATCGCCCAAAGCCAGCCGCCCAAACCGCCCGCAATCACCATCAGCGGAAACACATACCAATGCGGCTCGGGGTAAAACGCCAGCCCCACGCTCGCGCCAAACAGCGCGCCCATGATATACTGCCCCTCGGCCCCGATGTTCCAGATACCGGCTCGAAACCCCAGCGCCAATCCGGTCGCAATCAAGATCAGCGGCCCGGCCTTGACCAACAGTTGCGGCCGCGAATAGCTGGCCACTTGCGCGTTGAACAGCGGGTCCCAAAAGATCGTGCGGATCGCCTCGAACGGGTTTTTGCCCAGAATGGCAAACATGATGCCACCGGCAATCATCGTCAGCAAAACCGCCACAATCGGCGTGGCGTAAAGCCAGAATTTCGACGGCGTTGGCCGCTTTTCAAGCCTGATCATGATGCACCTCATTCATTCCATGGGCTCCGCCCATCATCAGCCCGATCTCATCCACCGTCAGCCCCTGCACCGGACGCGGCGCAGTCATCCGCCCCTCGTTCAGCACGGCAAAGAAATCGGAAATCTCCAGCAACTCATCCAGATCCTGACTGATCACCACCACGGCAGCGCCCTCGCCCGCGCGGTCCAGAATGGATTGCCGGATCGCCGCCGCCGCCGCCGCATCAACGCCCCAAGTCGGCTGGTTGATCACCACCACATCCGGCGATTGGCTGAGTTCGCGCCCCACGACAAACTTTTGCAGATTGCCGCCAGACAATGCCCGCGCCGCAACATGGCTGCCCGGCGTGCGCACGTCATAACGCGCAATGATTTCCTCGGCAAAGGTCTTGGCCCCGGCCCAATCAATAAAGCCGTTCTTGGTCAGGTGCTTACGCACCACGCCCGTCAAAAGCGCATTCTCCACCAAAGACATATCCGGCGCCGCCGCATGGCCCAAACGATCCTCGGGTGCGGTCACAAACCCCAGCACCCGCCGCTCATTCGGCCCCAACTGCCCCACTGGCTTGCCCGCAGCCATCACTGCGCCCGCGTCCGAACGGATTTCCCCCGACAGCGCCAACAGCAACTCGTCCTGCCCATTGCCCGCCACCCCGGCAATCCCCAAAACCTCACCCTTGGCCACCGCAAAGGTCACGCCCTTCAACGAGGTGCCGAACGGAATGGGCGAGACCGCATTCAGCCCGCGCACCTCTAGCGCAATCGCCGCCCCCTCCCAGTCATTCCTCGCCACGCGCTCGGGAGGGGTCAAAACCGCGCCCACCATCATCTCGGCCATCTCGCGCGCGGTGCGGTCGCGGGGTGTGCAAGTGCCCACCACCTTGCCCCGCCGCAGGATCGTCGCCTCATCACACAGGCTGCGGATTTCCTCCAGCTTGTGGCTGATATAAAGGATCGCCGTGCCCTCGGCACTCAACTGCCGCAGGGTCTTGAACAGGATCTGCACCTCTTGCGGCGTCAGAACCGAGGTTGGCTCGTCCATGATCAACAGCTTCGGGTTCTGCAATAAACAGCGAATGATCTCAACGCGTTGCCGCTCGCCCGCCGAAAGATCGCCCACCATCCGAAACGGGTCCAGCGGTAGCCCGTATTCTTCCGACACGCTTTTGATCCGCGCCGACAACTCGCGCATCGGCGGCGGATTTTCCATCCCCAAGGCGACGTTTTCGGCCACACTCAGCGCCTCGAACAGGCTGAAATGCTGAAACACCATGGCAACACCCGCCGCCCGCGCCGCCCGCGGCTCTTGCGGCGCATAGGCGGCCCCGCGCCACTGCATCCGGCCCTGATCTGCCTTGACCAGCCCATAGATCATCTTGACCATGGTGGACTTGCCGGCGCCATTCTCGCCCAGCAGGGCATGAACCTCGCCTTCCTTGATCGAGAAACTCACGTCCGAGTTGGCAACAACGCCGGGATAGGCCTTGGTGATGCCTTCAACAGATAATAATATCGGGGCGGGCGTGGTCATTGGCTGATCTCCTGCCGGATGGATTGTGGTTTCAAAAGAATGTCACTGGCCACGCCGATAGCGATGGCCTGGGGATGCTTGCCCAAATGCTTCGCGCCAATCGGGCAACGGATGCGCG